>DAOOIT010000037.1 GCA_035384565.1 Planctomycetota bacterium
GGTGGCCTCGGTTTCCTGCTGGTGCATGGTGCGAATGTCGCCGACGAGCTTGCGGCGGCGCTCGGCGAGGTAGCGCAGATACTCGTCCACGCTGACGATGTAGAGGCGGCGGCCCTGCGAGCGGCTCCTGAAGGCGCCATCGGCGCCGCTGTGGTTGTCGGCCACCTCGATGAGGTACGTCACCACGTCGCCCTCCTTGAGGGCGGGGATGCTCTGCTTGAGCACCCAGGTGGCCTCCTTCTCGACGAGACGGCCCTTGAGCGCACCGAGCGGGGCGCGCTGCTCCTCGCCGTCGTTGACGGTGTAGACGATGGCCGCGTCGGCCAGACCGTAGTCGTCGCGGGCCTGGAACTGGACGGTCAGGCTTTTGCGCGTGGTGGCCTTCTCGTCCTCGAGCGGGCGCAGGATCTCGACCTGCGGGGCGCTGTCGGGGATGACCTGGACGAAGTAGCGGACCTCGTCCTTGTACTCGTAGCCGTGCTCCTTCTCGCTCCAGTGGAACGAGTAGTCGAAGGATTCGGTGGCCACGGCCTCGAAGCGGGCGAGGCGCCCGCCGTCCTCGAGCTGCATGGGGATCGGCTGGGCGCCCTCGCGCAGCACGGCGGCGGAGGCGAGGGCCTGGTCGCAGCGCAGCTCCCAGAGGAGTCTGGTGCCCTCGGGGACCTCGAGGTTGAGGATGTCGAGCGTCTGAGGGGCGAGGCCGGTGTACGCGGGGTACTCGAGCCGCACGCTGGTGCCCACGATGCGCGGCGGGGGGACGACGGTGATCTGGTACTCCTCGGACGACACGTCGCCGAGCCGGATGCGGTAGCGGAAGGACTGATAGACCTCGCTGAACTCGTAGGAGTAGGTGTCGTCGGCAGCCTGGCTCCTGGGGAACGGGACGGTCTCCCAGGCGCCGGCCTCGGGGCGGACGTAGAGGGTGCCGTCGCGCGGGAGGAGCCCCGCGGCCCTGGCCTCGAGGGTCACTTTGGCGCCCTGCTGAATGGTCTGGCTGCCGGTGACGGCGAGCAGGCGGGTGCGTGTGGGGTAGCCGAGGCGGGCCTCGGGGTTGAGCAGGCGGTAGAAGAGCACGCGGAGGTGCTGGGACCAGTTGACGCTCACGACGCCGAAAAAGGCGACGACGAGGGCGGAGACGAGGAAGATGCGCTTGAGCTCGCGGTAGCTGATGATCTCGCGGAAATCAATCGGCTGCGTGTATTCGATGGTCTGGCGGCGCAGGGCGCGCACCAGGCTGGGCGAGATGTGGCTGCCCTCGGCGTGTCCCTCGCCGAACTGCACGAAGGAGACGAGGAGGCTCTGGAGCTCGGGGTGGCGGCGCTCGACCTGGAGGGCCGTGCGCACGGCGTCGTAGCGCCGCAGGTGGCGCAGCCAGTGATGCCACGCGACCCAACCGATGACGCCCACGTTCACCGCCACAAGGGCGAGCCGCCAATAGCCCGGCACACGGAACAGGAAGTCCACCAGGAGATCCAGCAGCACCATGGCCAGGGCCCAGAGCACGAGATAGCACAGGCCGCGGGTGTGGTGGAATCGGCGCTCCTTGCGCCAGGCGCGGTGGAGCTTGTCGGTGACGAAGTGCGCGCCGGGAAGCTCGGGCTCGGATTGTGCCGCGCTTATCGAGGCCATACTCTCACCATTCGACCTCAGATGAGGTCATACCTCCGTCTGAAGAACCATTCGGTCGCCGCGCACAGGAGGAGCAGGACGAAGATCGCGGGGAGGTCCCAGAGCTCCTTCTCGCGGCGGATGACGGTCGTCTGCACCTCCTGGCGCAAGGTATCGGGCAGCTCGGGCAGGTCGCGGATGGCGAAGTAGCGGCCGCCCGAGATCTCGGCGAGCTTCCGCAGGGCGTCCTCCTGCATCGCCGGCTCGAGCTGCTCGAGCGGCGTCGTGGCGACCTGGAGTTCCACGGTGTTCGAGTAGTCGCGGTCGGCGGGTGCCGTGCGCAGCAGGTAGCGGCCTTCGAGCTCGGGTGTGAAGAAGCCCTGGTAGAGGCCGGGCACGTCTTTCACAGGGTCGAGCTTGATCTGCGTGGTCTCGGCCTGGCCCTCGGGGCGCTCGACGTAGATGCTGTAGCTGGCGAGGTTGACCGGTTCGTACGCCTCGCTGAGCACGTTAGCATAGAGCTGCACGCGCTCGCCGGTGCGGAAGCTGCGGCGGCCGGTCTCGATCTGGATGCGCTTGTTCTCGCCGAGCAGGCGCGAGAGGGTGAGGAACTGGATCACCTGGCCCCAGTAGCGCGCGTGGTACTGGTCGCCCACCTTGAAGCGCACGCGCCAGAGCTGGTCGGTGCCGACGAACATGGCCTTGCCACGCCCGTAGCGCTGCCAGCAGATGAGCGGGTAGGGCTCGCGGCGACGCGGGGCGTCGGACAGCGTGGCGAGCACGGTGGCGGCGGGCTTGGCGCCGGCGAGGGCGGGCACCTGGTAGAGGGGGCGCACGTGCGCCCAGCGTGCCGTGTTGCGCTCCTCGGGCATCTCGAGAGTCACCACGGTCATCTCGTCGCCCTTCGAGGTGGGCGTGGGGTAGACCGTCTCGTCCACGGACTCCCAGGCTTCGGGCTGAAGGCGCACGGGCAGCACGCCCTCGATCGGTGTGCCAAGGTAGGTGGTGAGCGGGTTCTGATGCCCAGGCAGCACCAGCAGCGAGCCGCCGCGCTCGCGCACCAGTTGCTCCATGCGGGAGAGCTGCGCGGGGGTGAAGTACGAGGCCGGCACGTCGCCCAGGATCACGAGGTCGAAGACAAATGCCTCGCCGGCCACCTCGGGGAAGCGGTCGAGGTAACGCTCGGAGGCCTTGGCCAGATCGCGGTCGCCCTGGGTCATCAGGAACTTGACGTCGAGCCGATGGTCGCGGAGGAGCACGGCGCGCAGATAGCGGTACTCCCAGCGCGGCTTGCCCTCGACGTAGAGGACCTTGATCTTCTCGTCAATCACGCGGAGGTCGCGGGACAGCCGGTTGTTGTCGGCCACCACCTCGCCGGGGAGCGGGGCGGCTGCGACCTCGAGCTTCAGTGTGCCCGCCGTCTCGTCGGGGAGGAAACTCAACTCCTCGAACTGCGGCTCGCCGGTCAGCACGACGTCCTTGCGGGCGATCTCTTTGCCGTTGACCGTCACCGTGACGTCCACGTGTCGGTTCGTGAAGCCCTTCGAGGTGATGCGGAAGCGGACAGGCACGCGGTCCTTCGCGAAAACGGTGTCCTGCACCACCAGGCCCTCGAGGCGCACGTCGGGCGGGTCGGGCACGCCGATGCCCACGGGGAAGAGCGGAATGCCGCGGTCCTTCATCTTGCGGGCCACCTCGAGCGGCTCGAGGCCCTCGTTCGAGGCGCCATCGGTGAGCAGGACCACGCCGGCGATTGGCTGGCCGCTGTAGCGCGAGACCACATCGTCAATCGCCGTGCCGAGGCGGGTGGACTTGCCCTTGGGCTCGAGCTTGCGGAGCGAGGCAGCGAGCGCATCGCCCTCGCCACTGGTGGGCTGCACGGCGTCTCCGAAAGAGAAGTAGCGCAGGCGGAAGTCCCTTGCGAGTCTGGCGAAGATGTCGAGATGGGGATTCTCGAGGATGCCCTTGGCCAGATCGAGGCGGACCGCGGACGAGGCGTCGGCGCGGGTCCTGGCATCCATCACCTGCGGCACGGCCTTGTCGAAGGAGAGCCTGCCCAGGGCCATGGCGGCGTCTTCGAGTTCGCGCTCCTTCTTGCGTGCGTCGCGGATGGCCATGCTCTCCGAGTTGTCCACGAGCACGAGCAGGCTCTCGCGGAGCTTCACCGACATTTCCAGCCCGAACACGGGCTCGAAGAGCAGCAGGATGACGAGCGTGTAGAGGACCGCGCGCAGAGTGCCCAGGAAGATGCGCCGGCCGCGCGAGATGCCACGCTCGCGATAGTACAGCCAGACGGCGAACCCCACGGCCGCCAGGATGCAGGCGAGCACGATCACGCTGGGCCACGGGTGGCGCAGGAACCACTCGAAGTAGGTCACAGGCCCCACTTCCTCCAGGCCGAGCAGCTTGGTGAACCAGCGTCGGAGCATCCGGCTCTTCCTATCCCTTCACCTCGGCGGCCCGGCCGCCGAGCAGTTCGTCTTTGGTGGCCGCGCGGGCCGCCGCGCCGACCATGCGCCGCGAGAAATACCAGGCCAGGAACGACTCGAGGCCCAGCATCGCGAGGCCGAGGATCATCAGCGTGCGCCAAAGCTCGTGGCCCACACGCCCCGTCCTGATCGCCATTTCCAGGTCGTCGCCCCAGTCCACGAGGCGCACCGGCGTGCCCAGGAAGGCTTTGGCGAGATCGCGGCCGAGGAGGCTGCGAACGTCGCTCTCCGCGGGCTCGACGTTCACGGCGACGACGATCGGGGGCATGCCGGCGGCATAACGCGCCTCGTAGAAGCCGGGCAACTCGGGTCGCGCGAGCGTGATGGCGCGCTGGCCGTTCCGCTCGCTCACCTGGAGGGGGAAGTCCTTCCCGGCCGGGTCGCGGATGAGGACGTTCGCCTGCACGTTCGCCCTGGGCAGCGTGAGCGTGATCGGCTCGGCGATGGCGAACGAACGTTCGTGCTCCTGGCGTGAGAGGTAGGTCACAGCCTGGTGCAGCACGATGGGGTAAACGGGGTTGACCACGAAATTGGTCCAGTCGCGGTCGGCGGTGCTGGTGCACAGGAGCACGCGGCCGCGGCCGAGGCTCTTTTCGGCGAGCAGGGGGTCGTCGGTGCCCGCGAACTTGAGGATGGTGCGGCCGCCGTCGAGCAGTTCGGCCTTGACGTATTGGGTGAAGCGCGCGGCGCCCAGGAGCTCAGGCGGCAGGCCCTCGAGCGCGCTGGCCACGGGGTGGCCCGGCATCGCCACCTCGAGCGACACGCCGTCGGGCTCCTTCGGGCTGGCGAGCGCGGTGAGTCGGGCGGGGAGAAGCGACTTCTCGCCCAGGGCCATGCGCGCGTTGAAGAGGCGCGGAATGGTCTTGTCGCCCAGGAAGACGATGAGGCCGCCGCCCTGCTGCACGTAGGTGTGGAGCGCCGCGGCCTGGTCCTTACGGACGTCGGGCAGGTTGGCCAGGATGACGACTTGGTAGTCGGAGAGCCGCTCGGCGGGCAGGGAGAGCCAGGGGATGACTTTGACGGCGAGGGCCGCGGCGGCCGGCCCGCCGCGGCGCGGCGACAGGGCGGTGGCCAGGAAATCGGTCTCGCTCTTGTACGGCTCGTCGCTGGGCGCCCCGTCCACCGCGAGCACGCGCACTTGTTCGGCCACGTGGGTGACCGCGTAGCGCAGGTTGTCGGTCGTCAGCGGGTCGGGGCCGAGCTGGGCGGCGAGACGCGTGTCGCCCGCGGCGTCGAGGCGGGCGAAGAGCGGGATGGTCTTGGCCTGGCCCGCCGGGATACGGTCTATGACCCGCTGGTCTACCGCCTTGCCCTCGATGGTGAGGGTGACGCCCACGCGCTCCTGGGGCTGGCGGCCGAAGTTGGTCACCTCGGCCACGTAGCGGGCGATCGCGCCCCGACGCAACGTGCCCGAAGCCACGGCGAAGTGGGTGATCGCCAGGTTCTCGGCGCTGTCGCTGGCGACGGACAGCGCGAATATCCTGGCGACCTGGCTCATCTCGCGGAGCGAGATCTTCACCTTGTCGGAGAGCTCTTCCCACGAGGTCGCCTGCGCATCGGTGACGAGGTAGCACTCGCGCATGGGCGCGCGGACCTCCCGGACGAGTTTCTCGATCTCCTCCAGGCACAGCTCGAGGTTCAGGCGCTCCGGCACGGGCGCCGCCTCGGCGAGGGCGGCCTCCACGCGCGCGGCGTCGTACCCCACGTCGCGCAGCAGGATGCGCGGCGTGCTGCCCATCAGCACCAGGCTGACCGGGTCGCCCGGCTCCAACGTGCTCAGCACCTTGCGCACGCGCGTGAGCGCCCGCTCGAAGCGCGTGTTCACGCCAGGCCGGTGGGCCATGCTGAACGAGGCGTCCAAGGCGATGACCACGCCCACGCGCGCCTCGGCGCCGAACCACTTGGCCCCCGCCGTGGTGAGCGTGGGCCGGGCCATGGCGAGCGCCAAGAGCAGCACCGCCAGGCAGCGCAGCACGAGGACGAGGATGTCCTCGATCCGAATCTGCCGCGCGCGGATCACCAGAGCGCGCCGCAAGAGCTCCATCGCCGCCCAGTCAATCCGCTTGTGCCGGTACCGGTTCAGCAGATGGATCAGGATCGGCACGGCGATCGCCAGCGTGCCCCAGAGCATCGGTTTGTAGAGAAAGTCCAGAAAGCCCATACAGACCTCTATCCGGTCACTGTCCCACCACCATGGGGTCCCCGATCAGCACACCGCAGGGGAACCGCATGAGGGGGCCGAAATCCACCTCGACGGCCAACTCGGCGTCCGGCGGCACCTCGACGGCGACCGCCTCGCGCTTCGAGGCCGGCCCGATCTCGCGCTCGAGCAGCGTCTTGCCCGCCGCCACGAGCCGCAGCTTCACGTCGCCGCGCATCCCCTCAATCGGGGCCAGCGTGGCACGGAGCGTGAGGCGCGGCCCCTGAACCCTCGGCACCCGCCAGCTCGCCGAGCACTTCGGCTCGATGCGGATGCCGCGGATGGCCACCAACTCGCCCGGCCAGGCCCTCGAATCGCCCTGTGTCACGTACTCGAGGACCTCCGGCGGCACCCCCCTGGCCACCAGTGGCACCGCGTCCACCCTGGCCGGCGCCTGCTCGGCCACGTAGACGACCGATGCCGGGCGCCGTAGGACGGAGCGGAGCAGGCGATCAGGCACAGGGATGCGCCCGAGGACCGCGTGCTCCAACTCCAGGACGCCTTTGCCTGGCGTTGCCTTGCCGCGGAGGACCGAGCCATCCACCAGGCTCACCTCGTCCTCGGTGCCGGGCGAAGGCTTCGGCCCGCTCCTGAAGAGGTAACGGGCCAGGCCCTCGCGCGACAGCGTGAGCACGCCGAGGGGGCTGTCAATGGCCACCCGCTGCTCATCCACCCACATCAGGCGGCCGGGCACGGGCTCCCCCTTGACGCGGTAGAGCGTGCCCGGCTTGTCGGCGGCCTCGGGTGGCGGCAGCGCGGGCAGGAAGTCGAGCGCTCGCAGGGCCGCGACATCCAGCTCGCGCTCGCCCACGAGCGGGAGCCGAACCTTCAGCCTGCCTGCCGTGAGGCTGGCGACGTTGCACAGCCACACTTCGCCGCTCGCCATCCGCAGCGCCTCGGGTGGGCGGATCGAGCGCGTGTCGCTCGCTCGAATGACAAAGAGCACATCGCCCCAGGCGACAGGCTTGCCCGCTACCTGAAGCGCGCCGTCGGCGAACGCCACCTGGCCCTCGATGCGGTCGCCGGGCGTCTGCACCACGTCGGCCAGACCCGGCAGCGAAGCCACCATCAGGGCGGCCACAACCCCTCGGAGCCGGCTGCCACAGGTCCGACCTGTCGGACGCGTCGGACTCGTCGGACTCGTCTGGCTTGCCGGACCCATGGGCGCCGCTATCTCACATGCACGCTTCGAATCCGGCCGATGAGATACCCCGACAGCACGGCATCCACCGGGCGCGAGGTGTCCACCAGCGTGTAATCCACATGTGCCCGTTCGCAGGCCCGCCGAATCTCCTGGAGGAACTTGCGCAGTTCCTCCAGATAGGCCGCGCGAATACGCTTGGGCTGCGTGACGACCTCGCCGTCCTCCTCCAGGCCGATGAACTTGCACGAGCCGTCGTAAGGGAACTGGAGCTCGTGCGGGTCGAGCACGTGGAAGACGGCCACGTTGTGTCCCTTGAAGCGCAGGTGCTCGATGCCCTGCACGAACTCGGCCACGTGGTCGAACAGGTCGCTGAAGAGCATCACGAAGCCGCGCCTCGGAATGCGGTTGGCGAACTCGTGAAGGATCGCCGCCACGTTGGTGCGCGGCAGGCCCTCGACCTTCTCCAACTCCTCGGCAATCGTGCGCACGACGCCCATGGTGGTCTTGGGCTCGATGTAAGAGCGGAGTTGATTGTCGAACACCGCAAGGCCCGCCGAATCGCGCTGCCGCACACACAGGTAGGCCATGCTGGCGGCCATGAACTTGGCGTACTCCAGCTTCGTGACCGCGTGGGAGCCGAAGTGCATGGACGAGCTGGCGTCGAGCAGCAGGTTGGCCGTGAAGTTGGTCTCGGCCTCGAAGAGCTTCAGGTAGTAGCGCTCGGTGCGCGCGTAGACTCGCCAATCCAAATGTCGGGTCTCGTCGCCCGGCACATACTGGCGATGGTGCGAGAACTCCGTGGAGAAGCCCTTCAGCGGGCTCTTATGCATGCCGACATGCAGCCCCTCGACCACCTCGCGGGCCACCAGCTCCAACGGGCCGATCCGCTGGAGAGTCTCAGGATCGAGATACCGCAGCTTGTGCTGTCTTGGACTTGCCATCGTAGAGCCGCTCGTCTGCTGGGACGGCCTCGAGGAGTTTGTTCACGATGTCGTCGCTCTTGAGCCCTTCGGACTGGGCGGCGAAGTTGGGGATGATGCGATGACGCAGGATGGGCAGGGCGACGGCGCGCACGTCATCGGTCGAGGCCGCGAAGCGGCCGTGGAGGACAGCGCGGGCCTTGGCGGCGAGCACCAGGAAGATGCTGGCGCGCGGCCCCGCGCCCCAGGTGATCCAGTTGTGGATGAAGTCCGGCGCCTCGGGGTCGCTTGGGCGCGTGGCGCGGGCCAACTTGGCCGCATAGTTGCAGATGTGCGGGGCGGCCGGGACGCGGCGGACCAGACCCTGGAGCGCCAGAATCTCATCGCGCGAGATCACCTCGGCCAGTCGGTCGGGCATGGTGCCCGTCACCCGATCAATGATCGCGATCTCCTCGTCCCAGGTCGGGTAGTCCACCAGAATGTTGAAGAAGAAGCGGTCGAGCTGGGCCTCGGGCAGGGGATAGGTGCCTTCCTGCTCGATGGGGTTCTGCGTGGCCAGCACGAAGAAGGGGTCGGGAACCGGATAGTCCTCGCCGCCCATCGAGACCTTCTTCTCTTGCATGGACTCGAGCAGCGCGGCCTGCGTTTTGGGCGGCGTGCGGTTGATCTCATCGGCGAGGATGATGTTCGAGAAGATCGGGCCCTTCATGAACTTGAACGCGCGCTGGCCCGTCTGAGGGTCGTCCTGGAGAATCTCGGTGCCCGTGATGTCGCTCGGCATCAGGTCGGGCGTGAACTGGATGCGTCGGAACGACAGCGACAGGGTCTGGGCGAGCGAGCTGACGAGGAGCGTCTTCGCCAGACCCGGCACGCCCACCAGCAGGCAATGGCCGCGGCAGAAGATGGCGATCATCATCTCGTCAATCACCTGGTCAAGGCCGACGATGATCCGCCGAAGCTCGGCCAGAATCTTGTCGCGGCCAGCACGCAGATGCTCGACAGCCTTCTCGTCGTCCTGGGTGATGCCAACGTTCGGTGTTCCTGGCGCTGCCATGGCGTTCTCCTAGACAAGGTGACGCGCCACGATAGCAAGTCGGTGCCGGGGAGTCAAGCTCGATTCCGGGGCGCTTGCGCGCCCGCGTGCTTTGTGCTAGATCGCTCTCAGCGATTCGGCGTCTTTCGCATGACCAGCCGCCTGAAGGGGGCACTCCGGGCTCGGGGTGTCCCGGTTGTGAGTGCCGCCTCTGGACGGGCTTGCCGCTCCGCAAGGCACCACGCCGAATCGTCGAAAGCCACTTAGCCTCGCGCCCATGAAGGAGGCCCGCATGAAGACCATCTCGTTAGCTTGGATAATCCTGGCGACGACCCCGACCTTGGCGGTGACCCTGCACGTGTCGCCGGGCGGACGGCTCAAGTCCCTGGAGGAAGCCCGCGACGCGATCCGGGCGCGGCGGGCCGCAGGCGCGCTGGCCGAGCCGGTGCGCGTGGCCATTGCCGATGGCGAGTACGCGCTATCACGGCCCTTCGTGCTCACGCCGGAGGACAGCGGCTCCGAGTCATGCCCGATCACGTACGAGGCGGAGCGAGGGGCGAAGCCTGTGTTCACCGGGGGCCGCCGCATCACGGGCATCAAGGCAGGGCAGGACGGGCTGTGGAGCGCGCACGTGGCCGAGGTGAGGGACGGCAAGTGGTACTTCGAGCAACTCTGGGTGAACGGCCGCAGGGCCATCCGCGCCCGCTTGCCCAACAAGTTTTACTTCCACATGCTTCGCCCGCTCCCCACAGGCATTGACCCACAGACGGGGAGGGACGCGGACCTGTCGAAGCGGGCCTTCCTCGGGCGGCCGGCCGACCTCCAGCCGCTGTTCGCCATTCCCAAGGACCGCGTCCGCGATGTGACGCTCGTGGCCTACCACGCCTGGGAGACCTCGCGGCATCGCCTCGCGGCGGTGGACGAGAAGACTGGCGCCGTCATCACGACCGGGAATGCGCCCTGGAAGTTCCTCGATTGGGAGCACGCGCAGCGCTATCACCTGGAGAACTTCCGCGCGGCGCTCGACGAGCCTGGCGAGTGGTTCCTCGACCGCGACGGCACGCTCCTCTACAAGCCGCGGCCCGGTGAGGACCCTGCGACGGCGGAGGTGATCGCTCCCATCACCGAGACCTTCGTGAGATTCGCGGGCGAAGCCGCCCTCGGTCTCGCGGTGGAGCACGTGACGCTGCGCGGCCTGACGTTCCGCCATTCCCAGTACATCCTGCCACCGACCGGTCACGCCGACGCCCAAGCCGAGGTCACCGTGCCCGCGGTCATCATGGCCAACGGCGCCCGGCACATTGCAATCGAGGATTGCGAGATCAGCCGCATCGGCACCTACGCGGTCTGGTTCCACGACGGGTGCCGCGACTGCCGCGTTGTCCGCTGCCTCTTCGAGGACCTGGGCGCGGGCGGCGTGAAGATCGGCCACGGCTGGGAGCGGGACAACCCGGCCCCGCCCTATCTCACGAGCCACATCACCGTGGACAACTGCATCATTCGGGAAGGCGCCCGGATTCACACCGGTGCCCATGGCGTGTGGATCGGCCACAGCCCCGACAACCGCGTGACGCACAACGACATCGCCGACTTCTTCTACACCGGCATCTCGGTCGGCTGGCGCTGGGGCTACGCGCCCAGCGTCGCCAAGCGCAACACCATCGAGTTCAACCACATCCACCACCTCGGTTGGGGCGTGCTCTCCGACATGGGCGGCGTCTACACCCTCGGCCCCTCCGAGGGCACCACCGTTTCCAACAATCACATCCACGACGTCTATTCCTACAGCTACGGCGGCTGGGGCCTCTACAATGACGAGGGAAGCTCGAACATCGTGATGGAGAACAACCTCGTCTACCACACGAAGACCGGCAACTACCACCAGCACTACGGCAGGGAGCAGGTCGTCCGTAACAACATCCTCGCGAACAGCCGGGAAGGCCAGATTCAGCGCTCCCGCGTCGAGCCGCACCTGTCATTCACCTTCGAACACAACATCGTCTACTGGAAGGGCGGCCCGCTCTTCACCGGCAGCGGGGCGAGGGACGACAAGGTGGTGCTGCGGAGCAACCTCTACTGGGAGACCTCGGGCCAGCCCATCTCGTTCAGCGGCCTGCCCTGGGAGGAGTGGCAGAAGCTGGGCAAGGACCAAGGCAGCCTCATCGCGGACCCGATGTTCGTGGACCCCGAGAAGGGAGACTTTCGCCTCAAGCCAGATTCGCCAGCGCGGAAGATCGGCTTCAAGCCATTCGACTACACGAAGGCGGGCGTCTACGGCGACCCCGCGTGGGTGAAGCTGGCGGCGAGCGTCGAGTACCCCAACGTCGAGTTCGCCCCGCCGCCACCCCCGCCTCCGCCGGTAGTGTTCCGCGAGGACTTCGAAACGGTGCCCATCGGCGCCCCGCCGCCGCTGGCGAAGTGCTACACCGAGAAGAAGGGCGATGCCCTCGCCGTGACCGAGGAGGCCGCTGCGGGCGGCAAGCGGAGCCTGAAGGTGCTCGACGCCCCCGGCCTCCAGCACGCCTACAACCCACACTTCTTCTACGTGCCGCACCACCGCGAGGGCGTGACGAAGTTCGCCTTCGAGATGCGCATCGAGGCCGGCACCCAGATGTATGTCGAATGGCGCGACGACGCGAACCCCTACAACGTCGGCCCCACGATGTCGGTCTCCGGCGGCAAGCTCCACGTCAAGGACCAGCCGCCGCTCGACATTCCCGCTGGCCAATGGGTCCGCTACGAGATGAGCGCCGGCCTTGGCCCGCAGTCCACGAGCACATGGGAATTGGTGGTCACACAGCCCGGCCAGCAGCCGAGGGTGTTCAAGGCCATTCCGTTTGCCAAGCCAGGCCTCAGGAAACTCGATTGGCTGGGCTTCTCGAGCACGGCGAATGAGAAGGCGGTGTTCCTTCTCGACAACGTCGAGCTGACGAACTCGGCGGCCCGGTGAGGGTCCCGCTGTTCCGTCAGCCCCATTCGTCCTGTCTGTCCCACATCCCCTGTGGGCGTGACAGGACAGACAGGATGGACGGGACCGATACGACACAAGAGAAGGAGGTGCGCCATGCGGCGGCATCTGCTGGCTGTTTTGCTGGGCATCATCGCTCTGGCCCTCGGCTGCGCGCGGCAGGTTACGGTGGCGCAATCCAAGTCCCCGTGGCGGGTCGTGCCTGTGGCCGGTGTCACGGCCACGCTCGATGTGCTGGACGCCGGCCAGGGTAGCCAGCAGGCGTTACGCCTGACGTTCAGAAAGGCCGGCGCGGAGCGGCGGTTCATCGCCATCGAGGGCCGGCCCTCCGGCGACCCTGCGGGGGCAAAGGCCCTGTCGGTGATGTACCGTCTCGCCCTAGCCGAGGGAACCGCCCCGAAGCTGGCGCTTCTGGTCTTCGAACAGGATGGCGGAGCGTGGCTGAAGGTGGGCGGCGCGTCGCTCGTGGCCGATGCATCGCTCGAAGCGCGGCTGCCGCTCGAGGGCCTGAGCCGGGCGGAGTTCGCCCAGGATGCGGACGCCGAGCCACGCCTCGAGCAGGCCACGCGCTTTCAAGTGGGGCTCGTGGTGGACGGCCCCGCCGAAGGCACCCTTGAGTTCGGCCGCATCGCGTTCACCTCCGAACCGTACAAGCCGTCCGCGCCGCTGCCGGTGGCCTACGGCAGCCCGGCGGTCTGGGCCATTGGCAAGGACCCTGCCGTCGAAGCGAAACTCACCGTGACCAACGACGGGCCGGGCGGCAAGCCCGCGGTGCGGTTCGACTTCACCTTCCCGGGCGGACGGCACATGTACGTCACCCCGGCCGTCTCGGTGCAGGACATGGAGGCCGAGGGCTATCGCGGCTTCCGGTTCGCCTACAAGACGAGTCTGCCCGCTGGGATCAACGGCTTGCTGGTGTGCGCGAGCGAGCGCGGCGACCACGCGCAATACGTCGCCGAGCCGCCCCCGCCGGCAAGCAGCGAGTGGGTGACCGTCCAGATCGCCTTCGACCATCTGAGGCTCGGGGCCTGGTCGAAGGACGAGAACGACCGGCTCGATATTGGCGAGATCGCGCAGTTGATCATCGGCCTGCACGGCACGGCCGCCGAGCCGAAGGCCAGCGGCTGGATCGTGGTGTCGGAGATCGAGCTTGTGCCGTAGAGGCTGCCCGCGCGCCGATTCAGCCGCGCAGCTTGCGCCCAGCGAACCGGGCGGCACCGCGGAAGACATGCCGCAAGACGCGGAAGGAAGGGGAGGCAGGCTCGGGCGACAGCGCGGACATGCCCAGGCGGTGCAGCCAGCTTCCCTGCCTCGAATGGCGCGCGAAGAAGTCGTTGAGCCAGCACCGTGAGGCCGCCCGCTCGGCCAGCGCATAGGCCATGTGACGCGGCCGCAGGAGCCTCTCGATCTGGCGGGGGTACTCCACCGCGGCCTGCGGCTCATCGCGCACAAGGGCCTCGTGCAACGCGGCAGCCGCCAACTCGGCGGTGCGCATGGCCGGCGAGATGCCCTCGCCCGTGAAGTGCAGCGTCGAGCCCGCGGCCTCGCCGATTGCCAGGACACGCCCGGCAACCACCCTGCGGGTCCCATCGAAGCCGCACCGCACCATCGCGCCGCCGAGCGGCGACACGCTCGTAGCGGCGGCGAACAGGTCGCGAGCGATGGGCAGCTCGGCGATTGCTCCGTCGAGGGCCGCCTTGAGATTCCCCCGCCAGCCGCCGCCCGCGCGGCGCAGGATGCAGCAGCCGACGTTGTACTCGCCGCCGCCCATTGGGAAGAGCCACAGGTACCCCGGCGAGATGGCCCGTGGGAAGAAGACCACCACCGCGTCGAGGCGATAGGCCGAGCGCACGTAGCAGCGCACGCCCACGGCGGTCGGGGGCTCGTTGTGGACCATCCCCAGGCGCCGGAGAAGCGCGACACGCGTGCCCGTGGCCAGCACCGCGAAACGCGACGTGAGAGGCTCGCCGCGGCCCGCCACGTGGAGGGACACCAAGGGGCTCCCCGGGTCTATCCCCGTCACCTCGCCGCAACCAAAGGTCGCGCCCGCCGCCTCCGCGTGCTCGGCCAGGAGCGCGTCGAATCTCGTCCGCCGGAGGGTGAGGAGGCGGGCTGGCATGACTGCCTCGTACTGTGACGGGCTGAAGCCGCGCACCCCGCGCACCTCGTGGGCTTCGGCCAACACCCCCGCGGCCAGGTTGAGGCGCTCAAGGATGGCGATGGACGCCTCGGTGAGGCCGTCGCCGCACACTTTGTCGCGGGGGAAGCGGTGCCGGTCGAGGAGCAGCACCCGGTGACCGCAGCGGGCCAGCAGCAGAGCCGTCACCGAGCCGGCCGGCCCGGCGCCCACCACCGTCACGTCCCACCCGCAGGAGGGGAGACTGGCCGCGTCCTGGTGGCTCATGACCCGAACGCCTCGGCAGGGCCGTAGGGAGCCACACCCACGGTGACGTAGCCGTTGATCGCCGTGTCGTTCTCCCGATGGGCGAACCGCCAGAGCTTGCGGACGAGCTGGCGCTTCGCGTCGGCATATGCAGGGTCGGAGGCGACGTTGCGCAACTCGTGCGGGTCGCTCCGCAGGTCATACAACTCGTCGTCGTCGAAGCCGTTGAACACGTACTTGAACTCCCGGGTGGTCACAGAGCGTTGCGTGTAGTAGAGCTCGACCCCGTTGCACTGGGTGAAGATGGCGTCGCGCCACGCGGCGGGGGCTTCGCCGCGCAGGAAGGGCACGAGGCTTGCTCCGGTCAGGTCGGTTGGAGCCTTGCCTGCCGCCAGCTCGGTGAACGTGGGGCCGAAGTCGGCGAGCGAGACAAACTGCCCGACGCGGCTGCCCGGCTTGCGGATGCCGGCCGGCCACCGGATGACGGCAGGGACGTGGTAGGCTCCTCTGAAGCAGGGGATGCCTTTGGCGAAGAGGCCGTGGTCGCCGCAGTAGTCGCCGTGGTCGGCGGTGAAGAGGACGAGGGTGTCGTTGGCCTGACCCGTGGCATCAAGGACGGCGAGCACCTTGCCGAAGAGATCGTCGAGATAGGTGCAATAGGCCCAGAAATGGCGGATGCCCTCTCGAATCTCGCGCTCGGTCATCTGGTCCCACACGGTGCGACGCATGCGGCGGTAGATGCGCGGCTTGTCATCGAGCGTGTCGGCGAAGCTGGGCGGCAGCCGCACATCGTCCAGCTTGTAGAGGTCGAGGAAGCGCTTCGGCACGAAGTAGGGGTCGTGCGGCCCCGTGAGGCTGACGTAGAGGCACCAGGGCTTGCCGCGCCTGGCGAGGTCGGGCAGGGCCTCGATGGCGAGCTTGACCGCCTTCTCGTCGTGGGGGTTGCCGGTCTCGCGGGTGCCGTACATCGTGTAGGTGCCGTAGCCGGGGCGGAAGGCCTGGCCCTCGCCGCGTTGGGTCGGCTCGGGCTGCTGGGCGAGTTTCTGGTAGTGCTGCCACTGGGTCTCGTGCTCGGCCGGCTTGTGGCCGCTGACGAAGAGCTCCTCGTGCCAGCCGCGCTTGGCGGGCGTTTCCTCCACGCTCACGTGCCACTTGCCGCTCCAGGCGAGATGGTAGCCGGCGCCCGCAAGGTCCTCGCTCCAGAGGCGCACGCCGGGCTTGAGGCCGCGGCTGATGGCCTGCGCGTTGCAGACGTTGTTCCACACCCCGTGCCGCGAGGGGTACAGCCCCGAATGGAAGGTTGCGCGAGACGGGCAGCAGTGGGGCGAGGGACAATAGGCCTCGGTGAACGTGACCCCCTGCTGGGCGAACTTGTTGAGGTTGGGTGTCAGGCAGGGATGCTCGGCGAGCGCCGTGTCGCCCCGCTGGTGGTCGGTCATGAAGATGAGGATATTCGGCGTTGCCACGGGGTCTCCTCAGATCGGGTAACGTCCGGGGTGGTAGCGGTTGAGGCGCCGCTTCAGCTCCGCCGCCTGCGGGCCGCGGCCGGTCTTCTCCAGGCGCTCGAACATGCGCTCGGGGCTGTAATAGGGGAAGACGCCCTGGGAGATCATCTGTTCCATTGGGTCGCACGGGGCTCCTTTCTGGAACTGCTCCTGCCGCCAGTCGGCCAGCATCGCGGAGAGCTGCCCGACGACATCGGGGCGCTCGGAGGCGAGATTGGCCGACTGGTGGGGGTCGTTCCGCATGTCGTGGAGGAGCGCAGGCTCGTCGTATGGGTAGAGGCCGGGATGCAGGACGCGCATCATCAGCCAGTCGGGCGTGCGGACCGTGCGGGTGAGGGTGTAGATGCCGTGGTCCCACACCTGATAGGGCCAGCCGGCGAAGCCCTCGCCGCGGAGAGCAGGGGCGAAGGAGCGGCCATCCCAGCGTGAGGGGACAGGGAAGCCGAGCAGTTCGCACAGGGTGGGGCACAGGTCGAGATTGTAGATCATTGCCTCGCTGCGGCCGGGCCGTGTGGTGACCCCAGGCCAGCGGACGATCATGGGGATGTTGTGCACAGCCTCGTTGGCGATGCCGTGGTCCATGTACTGGCCATGCTCACCGAAGGAATCGCCGTGGTCGGCGCTGACGATGATGGCGGTGCAATCCAGGACGCCGGCCTCATCGAGAGCGTCGAGCACCTGCCCCACGTGCCAGTCGGCGTAGGCGAGCGAGGCGTCGTAGCCGTCCACCAGCAGCTTCAGGTCGTCGGTCGTGCGGATGGCGTCGGGCATGTACTCGACGGGGCGAGCGTAGCCGCCGCCTTTGCCGCCCTCGTAGCCGGTGTAGAGGTCCACCGCTGTGCGTGGGCCGTAGAACGCCTGGTGGCGGTCAATCGTCGCCTGGTCGGGCCAGGGGGGACCGGGAAGGCGGCGGAACTTCTCCACCCACTCGGCGGGCGTGCGGTAGTGGCTATGGATGTCCCAGTAGTGGAGGTGGACGAACCAGTTGTCTTCGCGCGCCTGCTGTCGGAGCCACGGGAGGAAGGCGGCGTTCACCTCGTCGGCGCGTTCCTGGCCCCGCTTGCGGGTGAAGGCGTGCACCTCCTCCCAGCCGGCGTTGAACCACCAGGCGTTGTGGCGGTCGGCGAAGCAACTGAATGTGACGGTCTTCATCCCCTGCTGCCAGAGGTGCATGGCGAGCATCGGGCGGGTGTTGTCGCGCCCGTGGCAGTTGTAGAGATCGTGGTAGCGGAAGTCCTCGCCCGTGCCGTGGTGGGTCACGACGCCGTTGTTGAAGCCGAAGCGCCCGCTGAACAGCGCCGCCCGCGAGGGGAGGCAGGGCGAGTTCGCGCAGTAGCAGTGCGTGAACGTCACCCCCTCGGCGGCGATCCCGTCGAGGTTCGGGCTTGTCGGCCGTTGATACCCATTGCAGCCCAGGTGATCGGCACGGCAACAATCGAGGTCAATGTACAACACACGCACCTACGGTTCTCCTTCAATCAGGCCAGGCTTGCCAGTTCCGCCAGATGGGCGGTGGGTCGAGGGCGCGGATCTCGAAGGTGTACTCGCCGGGGAGAATGGGGACGATGAGGGTGTCGCCCGCGGTGCCAGGGGCAAAGGTCTGGCCGTCAATGACGAGCATGGGCAGACGGTCGAGACCCTCTGGGCGCGTGAGGTAGAGGAAGCGGCCCAGGCCGCCCGTCTTGCCCTTGATGCGGTCAGGGCCGAATGCGACCTCATAGGGGCCGTCGCAGCCCCACGCGCGGAGCTTGTCGCTGCCGCCGACGACTATCTTCTTCTCGCGGTCGAAGGCGGCCGGCACCTCGATGGTGGCCGGCTTCGCCAGGTCGGCCACGGGGATGATGCAGTGGGCGGGGATGGGGCTGCGAAGAGTGGTGCCCTTGAAGGACACGCTCCCAGGTCCTTCGGCGATGATGAGGTGAACCTCGCTGGGGTAGACACGAAGAGCGCCCGCGATGCCTTCGAAAGCGCTATCGCCCTGGCTGAACTTGATGGGCTTGGCCGAGGCGAAGACGTAGTCGGTGCCCTCGCTCGTGGTGAGGCGGGCGACGCCATCGGCGAGGGGCTCGCACTTGGGCGGCGCCTCGTCGGGCGCCTGGGGGTAGAGCATCACCAGGATGTCCTTGCCCGCCCCGACGGGGCCGAAGGCCGTGACGGAGATGGTCTCCTCGACCTGGATGCTGGTTTCGCTGCCCTTGAGCACGGGCGAGCCGGCCTTCTGCCAGCAGAGGGCGGGACGGTTGTACATCGGGCCGGCCTGCGTGGCGTCGCGGGTCTCGGCGGCGACGCTCGTCGGCTGGAGGAAGCGGGCGTGGAGCTTGGGGCCGAAGGGGCTTGTGTAGTCGAGACCGCTTTCGCTCGTCTTCACCAGGTCCTTCTTGCCCGGCGTGCGGAGATACCACCACTTGGCCTGAAGCGTCTTGGCGTCGCCCTCCGGCTCCTTAACCTCCCGCGGGTCTTGGAATTCGCGGGAGGTCGGAGCGAAGCTGTCGCGGAGGACGAAGTAATTGGGGCCTTCGGCCGCCTTGCCCTTGAGGAAGAGCACCTGGCGGGTCCAGCGCTGCGGCCCGTAGTCGCCCTCGCCGCGGAGATAGTCCACGGACGGCGTGAAGCTGTGGGCGTGGAGCTGGGAGATGGGCCCACCGCCTGGCCAGCCGCCGTCGTCGGTTCGGGCGCCGAAGCGGACGCGGTTGTGCCAGCCGAACTCCTTGCTGAGCTTTGCGAATGGCCCCTCGCCGTGAATGGCGTAGCCGAAGAGGCTGAGGGTGGAGAAGGGCGCGCCCTTGGCGTGAATGATGAAGTCCCCCTGATTCGCGTCGCAGTGGCTCGTGAGATACCCCTGGCGGAGGGCGAAGAAGGTCTCGTTCGGGTCGCCCGCATGGGCGCGGAGGACGGCGCCGAAGCCAGGGAGCCAGGTGCTCGCCAGCTCCTTCGGCACGTAGCCTGCGGGGAGCTGCGAGAGGAGGTCGGCGTTGGCTATGACGCGCTCGGCGAAGCCGGCGTCGTGGTGCTGCTCCATCGGGCGGCCCGTCTGGTCCCACGCCCAGGCGAGAGCTTTCGCTAGCTCCGGGTCCAAATCGCGCATCAGGCCGGCGGCGACGAGCCAGTGGGTGCACAGGTCAATCCCCTCGTGGCCCCAGTTGGGGAGCGAGCGTGCGCCGAAGCGGGGGTCTTTGGGGGCGAGGAGTTGGAGGGTGAAGCGGGCGGGCATGGCGGCAAGGCGGGCCGTAGACTCGTCGAGGCGGCCCGTGCGGCCGAGGACGGTTGCCGCCTGCATGATGTGCGGGGCGCTCGCGCCGAAGTAGGTGAGGAGTTCGCTCCAGGCGCCCGTGGGGCCGGTGTTCATCGCCAGCTTGTAGCGAAGGTATTTCGCCGCCACGTCGAGCCATTCTCTTGCCCTTGGGTGGTCGGGGATGAGGGCGGCGGCGAAAGCGAGGCCCATGAAGCGGTTGATCGGCATGTTCGGGTTGCCCAGGTGCATCATCGCGCCGCGTGGATTGAAGTCGGGCTCGGAGAGCAGGCTACACACGGCGGCGAGGTGGCAGCGGAGGGTCCTCCGCTGCTCGTCGGTCAGCCTGGGGCTGGAGAGGAGCTCATCCATCCGTCCCGCCCAGCCGGCCATCTGGGTCTGGCGGTAGCTCGAGACCCAGGTGGTGTCGCGTGCGTCGCCGCCGCGGGAGAGGCCGGCGAGGGTCTGGCCGAGGGGGCTCGACCATTCGCCCGGGTGGGTCAGGCTCTTCCACAGCTCCTCGCGGCGCTTGTCGTCGTCGCTGAAGTAGAGGAACTTGCCGAGGACGTCGCCACCGGGGGTCGTGGCGAGGTTGGGCTTGAGGCGTTCGACGTCCTCCTTGCTGAAGACCAGGCGGGGATACGTCACCTTCGGGTCGGCGGGCCAGTCGAGCACCCAGTCCTTGTAGTCGTCGAGATTCACGTAGCCCTCCTCGGCGCGGAAGGAGTGAAGGGTGTCGTGGTATTGGAGCGGCCCGGCCACGAGCGCCCACTGGCGTCGGACGAAGCTCAGGGGCAGCGCGGGATCGTACTCGCCTGTGTGGAGCAGCGTGTTCGGGTGCGGCTCGGCCACGAGGGGCCAGCGAAGCTCGACCTTGTTGCCCCGCCGCGTGTAGAGCGACGATGTCTGGAATTGCTGGTGGGCGCTCCGCCAGTTGCCCGCGTGGAGCGGCACCACGGCGAAGAACCCGACCTCCCGCGGGTTCTGGAACCCGCGGGAGGTTTCGACCAGACCGAAGTAGTGGGCCGCGGGATGCCAGGGATACCAGACGGCCACATCGAAGACCTTGTCGAGGTCCTTGTGGAACGAGAGCTTCCGGCTGCCGAATGTGTTGCCCGCATAGGGCTTCGTCTGGAAGCCGGCCGCTGCAAGCTGCGCCTCGAACGCCTCGTCGTGTCCCGTCTCGCGTCCCTGGGGCGCATGCCAGAAGACGTGGGTTGGCGACCAGTTCTCGTTGAGGACGAAGGCCACTTGCAGCGCTTTGCCCGAGCCGACTCGCTTCATATCGAACTGCTCGTCAATCCGCACGGCGGGGTCGCCGGCGATGATGCGCGCCGTAAGCTGATAGAAGCCGCCGTTGTCGAATGTATAGCGCACGGTGCCTTCGGCGAAAAGCGGGCCGTCCGCCGTGAAGGCGGATGTGTATCCCGTGACCCTCGGTGCCTCCTCGGGCCTCTCTGCCCAGAAGTAGCTGCCGCCGGTCGTGGCCCTGTTCGCCGCGGTCACCTCGCGGAGAGGGCCAACGGTGCCCAGAGGCGCGGGCTTCGCCAATCTGCGCTCGCCCTTCTTCTCCAACTCAACCGTCACGAGGCCGTTGGTCAGAACCTGTCGCCGGTTGAGCACTCCGCCGGTCGGTGCGATCTCCGCAGCCATCGCCCGAGTCTTTGGCAGGTTCGGCTTCTCGGGCAGGAGGCGGTAGCGGAAGCTGCCGCCCTTCTTGAGTTCGGCCATGAAGGAGAGGCGGGCGGTGGCAATCGAGCCGTCGGGATGGAGCTTCACGTCCCAGAGCTGGCAGAGGGTCTCCAGCCCCGCGTCGTCCACGAGGCGCACCTGGCCGGGGCGCGCCTTGCCGGGGTCGAGCTTGAGGGGGTAGGTGAGCATCGTCCGCCGCCAGTCGCGGCCCAGGCGCTCGACGCACTCGAACGTCGCCAGCGGCTCGGCGCCGAGGGCGGGGGAGGGGAGAAGGAGGCTTGCCATAGAGAGCACAGAGAACGCTGAGAGGATAAGCCGGAGAGAGGCCCGTTCCGCGTGCAAGTATGCACGCCCTGCACCGTGCTGTTTCATCTCAGTGTCCTCCGTGTCTCTGTGGCTAGTTCGCCTTCTTGTAGAGGCGGGCGAGGTCGTTCACCGCATCGTTGCTCTTGTCCACTTGGAGTTCGAGCGAATAGCCTGGGACGCCCACCTTGGCAATGCGGATGCCCGCCCCGAGGCGGCCGCGGTGGTCGCCGCCCACGCGATCGGCGGCGACGAGGGATGCGATGAGGCGGCCTGCGAGGGGGCCGTTGGTCTCCTCGAAGGCGCGGGCCATCTCGGTGATGACCTCGCGGCCTGCGAGGGTGTTGCCCTGGCAGGCGTAGTTGCGGCCTGCCATCGAGCCCCACCAGACGCCCGAGGGGTCGGCGTCCCAGCAGTTGCGGTTGGCCGCGCGGCCCTTCATGTCGATGATGCCGAGCTGGCGCTTGCCGGGCTTCGGGTCGTCGCGGAGCAGGATGCCGAGGACTTCTTCGGGCAGCTTGCCCAGGGCGAGGAGGTCGAGGGCCTTCTCGCCCCAGGCGGGCTCGGCGTGGTGTTGGGTGCAGAAGGCCCCGACGCCGGCCCGCACGTAGGGCACGACGCGCCCCACGGCTGGATACTTACTGGCCACCGCCGCCCCGCACTCGCCCGCCTGCGGGTCCACGGCGACGATGGAGAACGTTGCGGTCACTTCCCCGGGGCATGATAGGGCGTGCATACATGCACGCGGAAGATGGTGCGCAGGTGTGCACGCCTTACGCTGCGGCATTTGGCTCTCTCCGAATATCGCGTCTGCGGGTGATGCCGTGGATGGCGAGGGTCCAGAGGACGATTGCGATGAGGGTCATCAGCACGCCGAAGACGGCCGCGGTCTGCGCGGAGCGGCGCTGGTCGGCGGGGGTGGCGCCGACGGCGAGGACCCGCACCTGCTCTTTCGGGGCGACGCCCAGGCGCTCCTCGGCGAGTTGTTGAAGCGGTGTTCCGCTGCCCGCGAGTTGGGGGTCGGTGTACTTGTCGGCGTCGAAGATGCGGCCGCTCAGTTGCCATGTGGCGTCGAATTCGCCGGCGGCCCACGGCTGGCCCTTCAGCGTCGGGCGGTGGCGATAGATGGCTTGGGCCAGAGGATGCTTGGCTCGGCAGTGGAGCACGAGGCGCGGCGCACCGCGGAGCACGAGCAGAACGTCCTGCTCCCGCCCCGGCCCCATGCCGTAGAGGGGGACGATGCGCGACGGGTCGGGCCGGCCGGCAACTGTGGCGAACGACCCGGACGGCACCGCCTGGGCGTCGAGGGCCTGCTCGGCGGTCACCGTGCCTGCGTCCAGGGGGGCCTCCTGGTCGTTGAAGGCGGTTCCCCAGAGCACGAGACCGGCGACCAGGGTGACCATGACGGCGGCGACGAAGAGTTCCGAGGCGCGCGGCTGTTCGGCGCCAGGGAGAGACTCGAGCGGTTGCGCGGCAGGACCGGCCAGCACCTTGGTTTCCTCGCTGCTCACGCTCAAGCTGCTTGCACCTTTCTGCGGCCTCTGGGTGTGGGCCACCCAAGATAGCAGATTTCAGGGGCAAAGCAACCTGAGCGACCGAGCGAGGCGAGGAGCGCTTAGCCCTTCGCGTAGTTCAGCATGCCCGAAATGTCCACGACGACCACCGGCTCGTCGCCGACGACCCAGGCGTCGTGGCCGGGTGGCAGCGCGGAGACCTCGCCGGGGCCGAACTCCGCCTCGTCGCCGTCGTCCATCACAACGTGGAGGCGGCCGGCGATGTGGTACTGGAGGTGCGGCGCTTCGCAGCTCTTGGTCTTGGCGATCGGCTTCACGCAGGTGGACCAGCGCCAGCCTGGCTCCAGGGTGGCGCGGCCGAACGTCACGCCGTTGAGCTTCACGAGCTCGAGCTGCCCCTTCTCGAAGACGCGTCGCTCATCGGGTTGCGACAGGTTCTTGCTCTGCATCTTCGCCATGGGGGTTCCCCCTTACGCAGCAGGAAGCCCGCCGCCCGCTCTGTAGTCCCCTCATCATGGAGTCTACACCATGCTCCGTACCCGCGAAAGAGGTGGCCCTGTTCTTCTGTGTACACTCAGTTGGCCTGGGGCATAGCGGCGAAGCGAAGGCCCGGGATGGGCTGGCGGTCGAGGGCGACGAGGCGGAATTGTGCGCGCCACTCGCCGCCGGGGCACTCGACCTTGAGGAGGATGCGGTTCCAGCCCTTGCCCAGCTTGCCGAGGCCGCGGACGGCGTCGGGCTTGAAGCCGCCGTGGTTCTCGTGGTGGCTGATGACCCGCTCGGCGTTCACCCACGCCTGCACGCCGCCCTGGTGCCCCGCGAGAAGGTAGACCTCCTGCTCCTGGGGCGACCAGACGAACTGCTGGACGTAGGCCAGGAGCATCCAGGGCGACTGGCCTTCTTCAAGGAGGGCCTTCCTGAGGTCAATGGTGCGGCCTTTGGCGAGCTTGGCCTGCTTCCAGGCGACGGGGCCGCGGAAGCCCTCATAGGAAGCCCCAGACTTGACCTCCTTCTCGGGCGGATAGGCGGTGTCGGCGATCTCGCTGTCGTTGCGGTTGGAGAACGGGCCGATGACGGCGACGGGCGTCTCGTCCTGTTCGGCGAGAATCGCATCGGGATTGGCAAGCTGCCGCGGCTCGACGGAGTCGGCCCAGTGGACGCTGCACCCGTAGCTGAGGGTCTGGTTGGCCTCGCGGCCGGGGACGCGGGAGCCGAAATCGCCCTCAATCGTGCCGAAGTGGCGATGCCAGTCGCCCTTCGGAGCTTTGGGCATCGGCCAGCGGCCCCACAGCGGCTCGAGCTTGAGGCCGCCGTAGCATATCTGCGCCGTCGTCTGGTGCTCCTCCGGCCCGCTCCGCTGAAGGCCAAGGACGGCGGGGGAGGGGGCAACGTCCTTCGGCACGAGGCGTTCGTGCTTCACGGGCGCCATCGAGCGGAGGTAGGCATAGGCGACGGCGATGCGGCCCGGCCCGCCGACGCCCTTGTAGTTGTCCAGCGGCACCACCTTGTTCAGCGCCTCATAGGGCTCGCCGAGGACGAAGGAGCGGACGCGCGCCAGGCTGGTCATGATGTGCGCGTCGTCCTTGGTGAACCAATTCTTGTAGTTGTGGATGTTGAAGACGGCCTTGTTGTCCTGGCGGCCGGCGTCGGCGTACCATTCAAGCTCCTTGCGGACCGGGTTGGCGAGGTGGTCGCAGTAGAAGCGGCCGAGGTCGGGGTCGTGGAAGCGCACCCAGCGGTTGGCGCTCTGGTGCTCGCCATCGCCCCAGATGGGGCCATCCACCTGCCAGCCGAGAGTGCTGCCCCAGAGGTTGGTGGGGTAGATGTGAGGCGGCATGGCCGAGAGGCGGTTGTAGGGCTGGTTCTCGTAGAAGAGCTGGCCGCCGAGTTGCTTGACGTAGTGGTGGACGAGTTCGCGGGCGAACATGTAGCAGCCGAAGAGGTATTCGTCGTGGTCGCCGAGCGCCCAGGCCATGCGTGCGTAGGCGGAGCAAGGGGGCGCCTCGTCGCCCATCTCGGCGATGGCGGCGCGGCCGAAGAAGGCCCAGTTCGCCTCCTCTGGCGTGATGAAGTAGCGCTTGATGAGGTCCCAGCGGTCACGGAGCAGCGCCCAGTCGCCGCTGTAGTGGCCGTAGGCCCAGATGGCCTGAAGGGCGTTGGCGGAGAACTTCCCGGCATCGCCCCAGGTGCCCCAGGAGCCAATGCCTGGGCCGTGGAGGAGATACTTGCCGTGGAATGGGGAGTAGGGTACGAGGACGTCGCCGGCCATGTACGCCCACAGGCTGGACTTCGCAGTGGTTCGCAGCTCTTCGGGCACGAAGGGAAGGGCCTTTGAGTACCAGACGTCGGCCACGATGTTCCAGCAGTAGTTGCCGCGGTCGCCGTGGTCGTAGAAGAATTGCCAGGGGCTGCGGAACTTGCCCTTCATCGCGCTCACGATCATCTCAAGCGCCTTCTGCTGCTCCGGGCCGGGCGAGGCGGGCACATCGAGCCGTTCCAGCTCGTTCGTGTGCTGGAGCACCTTCATCGTGATGTCGAGGCTGTCGGTGTCGTGGGCGCCCACGTAGGGGCCGAAGGCGGTGAAGTAGTCGGGATCGTGGATGTCCGCCGAGAGCTTCATCGGGAAACCAGGATACTTCCACGCGATGCCGAGGGTGGGGGAGAGGGGAGCGAAGCGGAGCGGCTTCGTGCCCCAGTCGTCCCTGGCGGTCAGCCAGCGGTGGTCGTAGTGGAAGGTAATTTCGTCGGTCGCGGGATTGACGCTGAAGCTCTCCTGGAAGCCGACGGGGAAGGCCTTGGCGGCGGCGGCCCACCAGTCGCACCGCTCGACGACGCTCTTCGGCACGGCCTTGCGCCACTCCCAGGGGCGGATGCCCTTGGACGGGAGGTTGTGTTTCGCCGCGAAGTCGTTCCCCTCTTGCGGCGGCTTGTAGTAGCCGTAAAGCGGCATTGAGAAGATGTGCCCAGTGTCCTTCGCGGCAAACTCGACCCGCAAGCCGTCCCTTGTGAGGATGAGTTGCTTCGGGCGTTTCTCGAAGGAGAGGAACCAGGGGACATCGAACTGCTCCCAGCCCTTCGCCCCTTGGAAGGAGGCGACGAGCCAGGAAGCAGCCATCTGCTCGCCCGTGGCCGCCTGGTCACGGCCGAACGCCTTTGCGCCGCCGGGCGTCTTGATGGCAAAGAACGTCGGCGGCTCGGCTCCGAACGCATCCAGCCCGCCGAAGAAGCGGAGCGACGAGCTCTTCATTCGCAGCAGAACGCCAGGCGTCAGCATCGAACGCAGGGAGTAGACCTCGTGTCCCTCCCACGAGGCGCGCCCGACGAGCGGGTCCTTCAGTTCGCCAGCCACGTGCTTCAGCCCCTTCCACCCGGGCGCTGGGACGGCGGCGAAAGCCTGGCCAAGCAGCGCCGCCGCGAGCATGAGCGTTCGTGTCATGACGGGTCCCTTCACAGCAAGAGGACACGCACAGACACGGACGCCGTCCGTGTCTGTCTGTGTGTGTCCGTGTCTTGAGCTTTCGCGCGCTGGTGTGCACGCCCTACCTCTTCTTGGGCGGCTTGATGGTCTCGTTGGAGGGATCAATGTAGCGAATCTTGACTTCGGCCACGTCGGCGCCCTTAAGAGGGATTCGCTTCGATTCTGCGATGGCCTCGTCGAGCGTTCTTTCGCCCGCGGCTGGGGCGGCGGTGGGCGGCGCCGCATCCAGTTCAAGCGTGTCCCAAAGGCGCTTCAGCAGCCCGGTCCACGACGGCGTGCGAAGGACGTAGAGGCTCAGCTTCTCGTCCCAGATGATCTCCTGCGACCAGTCGCGCTTCGCGAAGTCGGGCAACCGTTCGAAGCGCACGGTCACGGCCTTGCCGTCGGCGGTCAGCGCATCAAAGCTCGCCCGCTTCTCGGGCAGATAGCCCTTGACGACACTCCTGCCGTCGCGCAGCCTGGCCTCCAGGCAGAAGTGGCCAGCCGAGGTCGCACCGGACGCCATCAAAGCAAGCAGGACACAGGGGGGCAGGAATCGCTTCATGGATTCTCTCCTGGTTGAGCGTGCGCGCCATACTGTAACCGTCCACCCAGCGCTTTTCAACCCTGCCGTGCCCCTTGATGTGCGCCTGCCCGCGGGCTATACTCGCGCCGGGCTCGAGCTGGAGCAGCCGATGGGAAAGACAATCGCGGTGATCGGGGCGCTGGACACGAAGGGTGCGGACTTCGCGTTCGTGAAGGGCGAGATCGAGCGGCGAGGGCGCAGGGCGCTCGTGATTGACGTGAGCGTCATGGGCAAGCCCGCCTTCCGGCCCGACGTCTCGGCTGCCGAGGTGGCCAAGGCGGGGGGAGTGCCGCTCAAAGAGCTCCAGAAGAAGGCCGACAAGGCGCTCGCCATGACCACGATGACAAAGGGCATCGCGGTCGTGGTCAAGAGGCTCTACGACAAGGGGAGAATCCACGGCGTGCTCTCAATGGGCGGCGGCGCTGGGACGGTCATCGGCACCGCCGCCATGCGCGCGCTCCCCATCGGCTTCCCAAAGCTCATGGTCAGCACCATCGCCTCCGGCGACACCTCGGCATACGTGGGCACGAAGGACATCGTGATGATGCCCTCGGTGGTGGATGTGGCGGGGGTGAACCGCATCAGCGCTCCAATCTACGCGAACGCCGTGGGCGCAATCGTGGGGATGGTTGAGGCGCGGCCGCCGAAGATCAAGGCCAAGCCGCTTCTCGCCGCCTCCATGTTCGGCAACACCACCCCCATCGTCACCCGCTGTGTCGCCAAGATGGCTGAGCACGGCTACGAGACCGTCGTCTTCCACGCCACGGGCACCGGCGGCAGGACGATGGAGAGCCTGATTGATGAGGGGCTGATTGAGGGCGTGCTGGACATCACGACCACCGAGTGGGCCGACGAGCTCTGCGGCGGAGTCCTCACCGCCGGCCCCACCCGCGGCGACGCCGCGGCCCGCCGCGGCATCCCACAGGTCATCTGCCCCGGCTGCCTGGACATGGTGAACTTCTGGGCGCCGGAGACCGTGCCCGCCAAGTACCAGGGTCGCCGCTTCTACCGCTGGAACCCAAACATCACGCTGATGCGCACGACGCCAGAGGAGAACGCGGCTCTGGGCCGCATCCTCGCCGAGAAGGCCAACGCCTCGAAGGGGATGGTCGCCTTCTTCCTCCCGCTCCGGGGCGTCTCCATGCTCGACGCCCCTGGCAAGGACTTCTGGTGGCCCGAGGCCGACGCCGCCCTCTTCGACGCGATCAAGCAGCATGTCAAACCTGGCATCCCGGTGATTCAGCTCGACAACAACATCAACGACGACGCCTTCGCCGACGCCGTGGCGGCGAAGCTGTTCGAGTTCCTTTCACAGAAGGTTGCCCTCCCGAGGGTTCCAATACCTTCGGGAGGGTAGAGACCCGCGGCTGATGGTTCCTCTAACAGCGAGGGTATTGGGACCTCAGGGCTCGCCCAGGACGATTGAGCAGGGACAAGGGGGTGAAGCGATGCTTGGTGGATTGCTCGGAACGCTGGCGTTGTTCGCTGTTCCCATAGGGTACGTGTTTCTTCTGAGCTACTGCTTTCACCGCAGGTATCTGCGATGCGCCGGCCTTCTCTTGTCGGCCGTTGGCCTCTTCCTTCTATGGCTGTGCGATAGCAAGAGCAAGGAGGGGCCATACCTGGCGGCGCTCGGCATTGCGCTGGGGCTGGGGGGAATCCACGCGTACCTGACCGGGATGGCCGACGACATCGTCGCCTCGGTCGAGGATGCTCAGAATGACCTCAATGTTCGACTGATCGCGCTTGAGACCAAGCTGCTCGAGCGTGCCGACGACAACCAGGGAGGAAAGGAGGAACCCTGACATGCCCTTCATTCCACGCGAAGAGGCGCTGAAGCGACTGCGGGGCCAGGTGGCCGCGGGCCGGCCCATCCTCGGCTGCGGGGCGGGGACGGGGATTTCGGCGAAGTTTGCGGAACGCGGCGGGGCAGACCTCATTATCATCTACAACTCGGGCCGCTATCGCATGGCGGGCCGCGGCTCGCTGGCGGGGCTGATGCCCTACGGCGATGCCAACGCCATCGTGATGGAGATGGCCGCCGAGGTGCTGCCCGTGGTCAAGGACACGCCCGTGCTGGCCGGCGTGTGCGGCACCGACCCTTTCCGCCTGATGCCTGTGTTCCTGCGGCAGCTCAAGGACATGGGCTTTGACGGGGTGCAGAACTTTCCCACCGTCGGCCTCATTGACGGCACGCTCCGCATCGGGCTTGAGGAGACAGGGATGGGCTATGGGCTGGAGGTGGAGATGATCCGCCTCGCCCGCGAGTTGGACATGCTCACCTGCCCCTACGTCTTCGACGAGGAATCGGCCATGGCGATGGCGAAGGCCGGGGCCGACGTGCTGGTGCCCCACATGGGCCTCACGACGAAGGGCAGCATCGGCGCGCACACCGCCCTCACGCTCGAACAGGCCGCGAAGAGGGTCCAGGCCATGCACGACGCCGCGAAGGCCGTGAACCCCGACATCCTGGTCCTCTGCCACGGCGGCCCGATCGCCGAGCCGGAGGATGTGAAGTTCATCCTTCAGCACACAGAGGGCGTCGCCGGCTTCTTTGGGGCTTCCAGCGTCGAGCGACTGGCGGTGGAGCCTGCCATCGAGACCCAGGCTCGGCTCTTCAAGGAACTGAGCGTGTGAGCGCTGAGAGTCCGATTACCCTCCCGAAGGTATTGGAACCTTCGGGAGGGGCAGCCCACGGAGTGGGCGACCCAGCCGTAGCCCAGGGCGACCGAAGGGAGCCCTGGGAACCGTGACCGACCCACAGTCCCAAGCCCCCGAAGGGGGGCGCTTCACGGACCAGGAGCAGAACCGTGGATAAGCTTGGCAAGGGTGCAGTTGTCAGACCAACCGATGTTGAGACCCTCGTGTATGACTGGGGCACGATCCGGCTGCTGAGCGAGCCGAACCTCACGGGGGCGAAGAAGATGACGTGCGGCCTGGTGGAACTCGCCCCCGGCAGCGGCCATAGCCGCCATAATCACCCGGGCACCGAGGAGATCATCTACTGCATTTCGGGCCACGGCGAGCAGATGGTGGATGACGCCGGGACGGTGAAGGTGGGGCCGGGGGCGAGCATCTTCGTGCCCACGGGCGCGTATCATTCGACGCTGAACACGGGCAAGCGCACGATGCGGTTGCTGGTTGTCTACTGCCCGACGGGGGCAGAGAAGGCGCTGCGCGCCATCCCAGGCGTAAAGACGCTTGCCCCGGGCAGAAAGGCCAAGACCGCCTGAAGGCGGGACTCCGAACGGGGTCAGTTCTTGACGGTGTGGCTCCCGTGGCAGTCGGTGCAGACGGGGTTGGGCGGCGGGGGGCCGTTGCCATCCTTGCGCTTGGTTTCGGTCTTGTGCGGAATGTGGCACTGGAGGCAGGCAGCTTTGACCTCGCCGCGCGTGTACATCACGTCGGGCGGGGTCACATTGTCCTCGTCGGAGCGGTGGTCGAAGCAGGGGCCGTGGCAGCCGGCGCAGCCGGCCTTCTTCGGCCTGTCCTTGGGCGGGCGAAGGTGTTCTTCGTCCTCCTCGCGGGCCAGCTTGTCGGCCTTGGAGTCGGCGTGCTTCTTGGCGATCTTCTCGCCCTCGAAGTTGGCGTGGCAGACGAAGCAGGCAGAGTCGGGGGAGGGGACATTGGCGTGCTTCTCGCGGTTGAGCGGGCGGGCGCGGAGGAGCTTGACTTCGAAGGGCCGGCCCTTGGCGACGAGGCAGATGGCGCCCTTGTGAGGGCACGCCGTGTCCTTCCCCTCGGCCACGTGCTTGCCGTCGAGCGAGACGGTGAAGACGCCTTTGGAGACAACGAGGCTGACCTCGCGCCAGCCGTCGGTCTTCGCGCCAGTGCCTTTGGCGACCACGCGGCCTCCGTCGGCGCGGAGGGTGCCGTCGGTCACGTCGAGCCAGTAGCCCGGCTGCGCGGGGTCGGGAATGGTGGAGTAGCGGCAGCGAATCTCGCCCTCGCCCCTGCACAGGGCGGTGAGCTCGAAGTCGGCCCATTGCCAGTAGTTGACGATCTCGCCCTTCGTGGCGGTGAGGAGGGCGTCTTTGAGCGCCCAGTCGGCGCTCTTACTCACCTTCCAGCGCGAGAGGTCGGAGCCGTCGAAGAGGGTCAGCCAGCCGTCCCGTCCCGGCTCGAAGGGCCTGTCGGCGGCAATGCCGGCGGTGGTGAGGAGCAGCGCACCGACAGCGCTGATGCGTGATGCGTGACGCGTGATGCGTGAGCTGAGCATGCGGACTCCTGGTGGGTCTTTTCTGTCAATCGGCAATTGGAGATCGGCAACCGGAGATGCGGCTCACACCCACTCCCAGTCTTTGAGCCACTGGTAGCCCCTGGGCAGGCGCTGCCACATCCTGTCTGTGGCGGCTGCGAGCTCCTGGTTGTCGAGGACGGCGGGGCGGGCGGCCAGGTCCTCCTTGCGGCGCTCCTCGATGGCCTTCAGGCAGTTCTCGACGTGGTGGGGGAAGATGAGGCCTGGGATGGGCGCGGTGAGGACGTCGCAGCAGAGCACGTACCGCAGGGCGAGGCGGGCGATGCGGTCGTCCTCCTCGCGGTGCTCGTCGTCGGGCGCGCTGCCGCCCTTGAAGATGGAGTTGGAGGCGAACGGCTTGATGCCGAAGAAGCCGATGTCGTGCTTGCGGAGCGTGTCGAAGAAGCTGCCGGTCGGCTTCTCCTTGGTCTTGGCGGTGTAGGGGGTGACGACGAAGGAGACGAGGGGGAACTCGCGGATCATCATCTCGATCCAGCGTCGGTCGTGGGAGGAGAAGCCGAACCAGCGGACCTTGCCGTCCTTGACGGCCTGTTCGCCGGCGGCGACCATTTCGCACGACTCGTTGAAGGTGTGGAGGCCGCCCGGCTCGTGGCAGGTGGGGCGCCAGAAGTCCACGACGTCGAGGCCCACCTCCTTCATCTTGGTTTCGAGCGACTCCATCAGCTTGGCCTTGGTGCGCCAGTCGGCGAAACGCATCTCCTGGCCGCCGTTGGAGAAGCCGAAGTAGATGTCGTTGCGTCGCCCGAGCGTCTTGAGCGCCTTGGCGTAGGCCGTGATCTCGTTGCCCCAGCAGGCATCCACGTAGTTGATGCCGGAGTCGAGGCACTTTGCCAGGATCTCGGCGCGGTTCTTGTCGAAGTCCTCGCCCTTGAAGGGGCAGCGCTTCCAGTGTCCCCCGAGGCTGATGGCGGAGATCCACTGGTCGGTCTTGCCCAGGCGGCGGTACTCCATCTTGTCGTTGTAGCTGCGGATCTTGTCTTTGGGCGGCATCGGCGGGGCATCGGCCGCCAAGGCCCGCGCGGCAACCAATCCCGCGCCGGCGGCCGCGGCGCCCTTCCCGAGGAACTCGCGTCGGTTCACGTCTTTGTCGCTCATCGTTCCTTCTCCTGGTCAGGCCTCTGCGGCCATCTTCTTGAGGAAGGCCAAGCCATCCTTGGCCAGCTTGTCGGCGCTGTCGTAAATGGGGCGCCAGATGCAGGCGGCAGCGCACAGGTCGAGGATGCCGGTCGCAAAGCTCTCGATGGTCACCCAACGTTCATACTTGATGTCCTTCAGGGCGGCGAACACGTCCTTCCACGGCACGTGGCCTGTGCCGGGGGTGCCGCGGTCGTTCTCGCAGGCGTGGAAGTGGCCGACCAGAGGGCCGCAGGCGCGAATCGAGGCCGCCGTGTCGCGCTCCTCGATGTTCGCGTGGAACGTGTCCACCTGCACCTTCAGGCGCGGGTGGTCCACCGTCTTGCACATTTTCACGGCGTCGCCAATGGTGGTGATCACGTAGGTCTCGAAACGGTTGAGGGGCTCGATGGCCACGTTGATCTTCGCCTTGTCTGCGTGCTCGGCGGCGGTGCGGAGAGCGTCGGCGCACCACTTCTTCTCGTCGTCGGTGGGCGCCTTGCCCGTGAGCTCGCGAACGGGGGCATAGAGCGGCCCGGCGATGGCCTCTCCGCCCATCTCGGCGCAGAGGTCCACCATCTGCTTGAGCCGCTCGACGGCGGCCTTGCGCACCTCGGGCTTCGGGCTGCACGGGTTGGCCTCGGGTACCATCACGCAGCAGGCGGTGAGGCCCATCCTGGCCTCTTCGCAGGCCTTGCGGGTCGCCTTGGGGTCGAGAATCCCGAGATCGGCGAACAGGACCTCCACGCCGTCGTACCCCATGTCGGCCACCTTCTTGATCAGGTGAACGTCATCCTTTGTGAAGGCGGCGCTATAGACGAGGAGGTTGAGGCCGAACTTCACCTTCATGGGTCGGGTCTCCTGAGTGGGCTGTTGGGCGCCTGAGGCAGCGGTCGCAAGGCCGGCGGCCAGCGCAGACGCGCCCAGGAAGTCTCGCCTGCTCACGCGGGTCTGTCCCATCGGGTTCCTCCGTCTGGGTCGGGTTCTGAATCCGCTCTCGTCTCTACGTTATACGTCACTCGGCGGGGGTCTGTCAAAGGGTTTCTGGTTCCTGAGTGTCTGGCGATCCTGACTCGACTGGCCTGGGGGAGGGTGGGGCATTGCCGATCGTTGCGGGCCTGGCGGTTCCTCGGGAGGGCGCAGCAGAGCGTCTGGCGGGCGCAGCCTGCCCATGCTGTATCAACCCTGAGAGGTGGGAAGTGATACAGCATGGGTAGAATGGCGAGGATTGGCGATTCTCGCGGCTCAAGCCATACTCGCTCATCTGCGCGATGAGCAAGCATGTGAGCGGGAATGCCGGAGGACGTAAGGCAGTGCGGCATATGTGGTTATGTGGCGAAGACCGCTGGATGTGCGACACGAGGCCGACGGTTCTCAAGGGCAGCTACGTAAGGATCTCTGAGCGCCGATGGGGCTGAAGCCCTCTGCCCGCAGTTGTGGCAGCCGGCGTATGTCTCAGGTGGGTGCCGCCGCCGAGGGCTGGGTGTTGGCCTCGCGCTGCCGCGGCGCGCAGGACATGGCGATGCGCTGCCGTGGTGTGCGGGGCAAGATTATGCTTGACTTACCCACAGCATGGAATATAATCAAGAGGTGAGCGAAGGGGAGCAGGCAAGTGGGAGGGTGAGCGAGTGCACAACCCGGGCATCGTGCTGGAAGGGCAGCGCGTGGCTTGGGATAGTGTGGGCAGATAGAGCTGTTCCTGTAAGACCGGTGGCCGCGAGACCCGCATCGGCGATGGCGTGGGTGGCCGTCCGCGGGTAAGCTAGGCCGCTGTTACGAGCTACACGTGGAGAGGCCCAAGACCTCGTGGGTGCACAGACCTGGCGACCTGAAGGCAGCTTGATGAAAGACTGGCAGGGGACACGCGATAGTCGGGCGGACCATCCAGCCCGGCGAGCGGTGCAGCCTCAGGAATCCAGGCAACTTGTGCCTCGAGGGCCGCAGTTGAGCCTCCTCGTTTCAGTGGCGTGCGGCGCCGTCTAGAGCGAACGCATCCTCCGCGTCGGGGCGAGCCTCGCGCAGCGCGTTCGGCAGGCACCTTCCGCCCGCCTTCTCATCCCGTGCCGCAATTCCAGAGTGTATACACATAGGGGCTAGCGCCTCGTTGCGCCCGTCTGGCGCCCGTTGCATTGGGGCCTCAGGCGGAAGGGATCGAGAGGTGGTCCGTGGTTTCTGGACCTGTTGCCGTTCTGCTCTGCGTGATCGGTCTGGGCGTGGGCTACGGCGCCAGTGAACTGGTGAGCTACATCCTCAAGCGCAATGCCCGCAGGAAGGCGGACGAGCTCCTCGCCGCCGCCCGTGCCGAGGCCGATGAGACCCGTCGCCAAGCTGAGGTGGACGCCAAGGAGGAGGTCCTCCGCCGGCGCGAGGAGTTCGAGCGGGAGACAAGGGAGGCCCGCACCGAGCTCAAACTCCTCGAGAAGCGCTTGGTGAAGCGCGAGGACGGCCTGGAGCGCAAGGCCGAACTCACCAGCAAACGCGAAAAGTATATCGAAAACCTTGAACGGGAGCTCTCCACCCGCCAAGAGAATGTTCTGAACAAGGAGAAGGAACTCACCGAGGCCCTCGACAAGCAGAAGGAGGCCCTCTACCGCATCTCCGGGCTCAGCCCCCAGGATGCCCGAGCGCAGCTCTTCGAACGGCTCGAGCGCGACTTCGAGCGCGAGGCGGCTGTCCTGCTCGAGCGGAAGGTCGAACAGGCCAAGGAGACGGCGGATCAGAAGGCCCGGGAAATCCTGGCCACCGCGATCCAGCGGTGCGCGGTCGAGCACACCAACGAGAGCGTCGTGTCCACCATCGATCTCCCCAGCGACGAGATGAAGGGGCGGATCATCGGGCGCGAGGGGCGCAACATCCGGGCGTTCGAGAAGGCCACCGGCGTGGACGTCATCGTGGATGATACGCCGGGGGTGGTGGTGCTGTCGGCCTTCGACAGCGTGCGCCGCGAGATGGCACGCCGGGCGATGGAGGAACTGGTCGCGGACGGGCGCATTCATCCCTCCCGCATCGAGGAGGTGATCGACCGCGCGAAGCGCAAGACCGAGGAGACCATCCTCCAGATCGGCAAGCAGGTGCTCTTCGACATGGGCGTGCACTCGAACAACCAGAAGCTCGCCTACCTGCTTGGGCGCCTGAAGTACCGGACCAGCTACGGCCAGAACGTGCTCCAGCACTCGATCGAGGTGGCCCACCTGTGCGCCACGATGGCCGGAGAACTGCGGCTCGACCCTGCTCTCGCGCGGCGGATCGGCCTGCTTCACGACATCGGCAAGGCGGTGGACCACGAGCTCGAGGGCGGCCACCCTGAGATCGGAGCGCTGATCGGCAAGAGAATTGACGAAGACGCCATCGTGATCAACGCCATCGCCGCGCACCACGAGGGCGCACCACCCGAAACCGTCTATGCCGTGCTGGTGCAGGCCGCCGACGCCATCTCCGCCTCCCGGCCCGGCGCCCGCCGCGAGACGCTGGAGAAGTACATCAAACGGCTCGAACGTCTCGAGGAGGTCGCCAGCTCGTTCGAGGGGGTGGACACCGCGTACGCAATCCAGGCCGGGCGCGAGGTGCGCGTGATCGTGAAGGCTGACAAAGTTGACGACCGGATGACCACCAAGCTCGCTCGGGACATCGCCAAGGAGATCGAGCAGGAGCTCGACTACCCGGGCGAGATTCGAGTCACGCTGATCCGGGAAACCCGGTCGGTGGACTACGCCCGCTAGCGCGGCCCCATCGTGCCTGGTCCCACTGCCTTCCGAAGGGCGCGCCCGTGACCATCCGGATTCTGGCCATCGGCGACATCGTCGGCCGCCCGGGGCGGCATTTCGTGCGCGACCGCCTGCGCGGGATCGCTGCGCGCGAAGGCGTGGACCTGGTGATCGCCAACGGCGAGAACGCGGCGGGCGGGCTCGGCATCACACGAGCCATCGCCGCCGAGTTGCACGAGGCCGGCGTTCACGTGATCACAAGCGGCGATCACATCTGGCGCCGGCGCGACATCGCCCAAGCTCTCACCCAAGACAACCGCCTTCTACGGCCGCAGAACTACCCTCCCGGCGCGCCGGGCGCGGGCATGGTGACCGTGGCCACCCGCACGGGCGTTGCCGTGCGCGTGATCAATCTGCTCGGGCGCATCTTCCTCGAGCCGTTGGACTGCCCGTTCGAGTGCATCGAACGGGTGCTGGCACACACGCCGGGGCCTCCAGTGACGATCGTGGACTTCCACGCCGAGGCGACCTCAGAGAAGGCAGCCATGGCCTGGTTCCTGGACGGGAGGGTGAGCGCCGTGCTGGGCACGCACACGCACGTGCAGACGGCCGACGAGCGCCTGCTGGAGCGCGGCACGGCCTTCATCTCGGACCTCGGGATGACGGGGCCCTACCGCTCGATCCTCGGGCGCCGTGTAGAGCAGGTGATCCAGCGCCTCCGTTCGCGCCTCTACGTTCCGATGGAGGTCGCCAATGGCCCCGTGATGATGTGCGGAGCCATCGTCTCTGTGGATGCGGAGACGGGGCGGGCCACAGGGATCCGCCGCGTGGCCGAGACCTAGCAGCGAAGGGCACGCCGTGGAGCCATCTCCAGCCGAAGAAGTCCTCACTGTCTCTGAGCTCACGCGGCGCATTCGCCGGTCGCTGGAGGACGAGTTTCCCCATGTCTGCGTGGTTGGCGAGGTGTCGAATCTCGCGCGGCCCAAGTCGGGGCACGTCTACCTGACCCTCAAGGACGGCGGCGCGCAGGTCTCCGCCGTGCTCTGGCGCAGCGCGGCGGTGCGCCTGCGCTTCGACCTCGAAGACGGGATGGAGGTCATTGTCACAGGCTCGCTGAGCGTCTACGAGCCGCGCGGGAGCTACCAGATCACCATCTCCTCCATCAAGCCCAAGGGCCTGGGCGCCCTCCAGCTCGCCTTTCTCCGACTCAAGGACAAGCTGGAGAAGGAGGGACTGTTCCGCCCCGAGCACAAGAGACCGCTGCCGTACCTGCCGGAGTGCGTCGGCGTCGTGACCTCGCCCACTGGCGCCGCCATCCATGACATCCTCACTGTGATCGCCCGGCGGTTTCCGCCGGCTCACGTGGTGCTTCGGCCCGTGCGGGTGCAGGGCGAAGGGGCCGCCGCCGAGATCGCGCAGGCGATCGAGGACTTCAACACCTGGGGCGGGGCGGACGTGCTGATCGTCGGGCGCGGCGGGGGGAGCTTGGAGGACCTCTGGGCGTTCAACGAGGAGATCGTGGCGCGCGCCATCTACGCATCCCGAATCCCCATCATCTCGGCGGTGGGGCATGAGATTGACGTCACGATCTCCGACCTGGTCGCCGACCGCCGCGCGCTGACGCCAACCGAGGCGGCCGAGATCGTGCTGCCCGAGTTCCGCGAACTCGTGGGGCGCCTGGACGATGCCCGAGGCCGTCTGGCCGCGGCCCTCCGGGGGCAGGTGGGGCTGGCGCGCGCCCGGCTCGAGCAAGTCCGGGGCGCCTACGGATTCCGCGTGCCGTCGGAAATGGTGCGGCGTCACGAGCAGAGGCTCGACGACCTGTGCGCCGCGGCGGCTCTCGCCACGCGACGCCGGCTGGAGGCGGCCCGCGACCGCCTGGCCGCCGCGGCCGGCCGCCTGGAGGCCCTGAGCCCGCTGGGCGTGCTGCGCCGGGGATACTCGATCACCCGCATCGCCGGCACGCGGACCGTGCTGCGCGACGCCGCCCAGGTGCACAAGGGGCAAAGCATCGAGACGCTGCTCCATGCCGGGCGGCTCGTGTCGCAGGTGCAGGAAGCCGAGAGCCATGACGCGGGCGGCGGCGAGGCCCCGCGGCGCTGAACGACGCCACAGGAGGAGACTGGCCATGGGCAAACGCCCGCCATTCGAGAAGAGCCTGGAGGCTCTCGAAGAAATCGTCGCCGAGCTGGAGAGCGGGCAGCTCACGCTCGACGAGGCCCTGGACCGCTATGAGCGCGGCGTCGCCATCCACAAGGCCTGCACCGAGATGCTCGCCGCCGCCGAGAAGCGCATCGAGGTGTTGCTGAAAGGCAGCGACGGCGAACTGACGACCAGCCCTCTGAAGGCCGACGAAGAGCCCCCACGCGAGGACGAGTCGTGAGCACCGAGCGACTGGCGAGGTACCTGGACGAGAGCCGCTTGTGGGTGGATGCCGCCCTGGATGCCCGCCTGCCGCAGCCCGAGGGCCCCGCGGGGCGCCTGGCCGAGGCCATGCGCTACAGCGTGTTCGCGGGGGGCAAACGGGTGCGGCCGGCGCTCGTGCGGCTCGCCAGCGAACTGTGCGGCGGCGCGCCCGATTGCGCGCTGGCGGCGGCCTGCGCCATCGAGCTGGTCCACACCTACTCGCTGATCCACGACGATCTGCCTGCGATGGACGATGACGACCTTCGCCGCGGGCGGCCCTCGTGCCACAGGGCCTTCGACGAAGCCACCGCCATCCTGGCGGGGGATGCGCTGCTGACATTGGCCTTCGAGGTGCTGGCCGACGGATCGGCCGGCCCCCAGGGGCTTGCGATGGTGGCCGAACTGGCGCGCGGCGCGGGGCTGCGCGGCATGGTCGGCGGCCAGTTGGCCGACATGGTCCTGGCGACGACCGCGCCCACGCCGGAGGCGGTCGAGTTCATCCACTGGCACAAGACGGCGGCCTTGATGGGCACGTCGCTCCGCCTCGGCGCCCTGGCGGCCGGCGCCGCCTGGGACCACGTGACCAGGCTGGGACGCTACGGCGAACTCCTCGGCCTGGCCTTCCAGGCGACCGACGACGCCCTCGACGTGGCGGCGACCACGGAGGCCCTCGGCAAGACGGCTGGCAAGGACGCGGCGTCGGGCAAGATCACATGCCCTGCCGTCTTCGGCCTCGAGGCGACGCGCGAGCGCGCCCGCGCACTCGGCGAGCGGGCCATCGCCGAACTGGAGCCCTTCGGCGACGCCGCGGCAGTCCTCCGCGACCTCGCTCACTATGTGGTGAGCCGGAGTGCCTAGCGCTCTTGCGCCGAGACCGGGCGGCGGTTAGAATAGGGCAAGCGAGTACCTCAATGGGACCGATCCTGTCAAGAATCAACGAGCCGGCGGACCTTCAGGGGCTCGGCCTGGCCGAACTGGAGCAGCTCGCGCTCGAAGTGCGCGAGGAGATCGGGCGCGTGGTCGCGGCCAACGGCGGCCACCTGGCTTCCAACCTCGGCACGGTGGAACTCACCATTGCCCTCCATCGCTGCCTCGACCTGGCGAAAGACGCTCTCGTCTGGGATGTGGGGCACCAGGCCTACACCCACAAGCTCCTGACGGGGCGGCGCGAACGCTTCAGCACCCTGCGGAAGCAGGGCGGCCTGAGCGGCTTTCCCAACCGCGACGAGAGCCCCTACGACCTCTTCACCACGGGCCACGCGGGAACGGCCATCTCCTCTGCCGTGGGCCTGGTGTGCGCCGATGCCCTGTGCGGCCGGCAGCGCCGGGTCGTGGCCGTGGTGGGGGATGGCAGCCTGACCAATGGCGTGGCCCTCGAGGCCCTCAACCACGCCGGCGCCCTCGGCAAGAACCTGCTCGTGGTACTCAACGACAACAGCATGTCGATCAGCAAGACGGTCGGCGGCATCTCGCAGTACCTGGACCGGTTCCGCTCGGCGCCCTTCTACAACCGGGCCAAAGTGGAGATCCGCCGGTTCGTGCGCCGCCTGCCCGGCATCGGCGGCGCGGCCGAAACCGCCCTCGGCCATCTCAAAGAGGGGATCAAGGTGGCCGTCGGCTCCGAGACGCTCTTCGACCAGATCGGCTTTCGCATGTTCGGCCCCGTGGACGGACACCGCATCGCCGATCTGATCGAGATGCTGGAGGCGGTGCGCGACCTTCCCGGCCCCATTCTGCTCCACGTGATGACCCAAAAGGGCAGGGGACATGCCGAGGCCGTGAGCAATCCGAGCCGGTTCCACAGCGCCGGTCCGACGCATCCGACCGCGTGCCTCGTCGAGCCCGAGCCGGGCTCCGCGGCCGCGGCGCCGAGCTATACCTCGGTGTTCTCGGAGGCCCTGTGCCGGCTGGCCGTGGAGAGGCCCGACATCGTGGCGATCACCGCCGCCATGGAGGACGGGACGGGGCTGGCCGATTTCGCCCGGCAGTTCACGGGCCGCTTCTTCGATGTGGGCATCTGCGAGGAGCACGCCGTCGCGCTGGCCGGCGGGGTGTCCACCGCGGGCTGCAAGCCGGTGGTCGCCATCTACTCGACCTTCCTGCAACGCGCCTACGACCAAGTGTTCCACGACCTGTGCCTCCAGCGGGCTGCCGGGGTGGTCTGCATGGACCGCGCCGGCCTCGTGGGCGCCGACGGGCCGACGCACCACGGGCTGTACGACATCGCGTTCCTGCGCCACCTCCCGGGCATCATCCTGGCGGCGCCCAGAGACGGCGCAGAGCTGGGGCGGATGTTGGCCATGGCCGTGGCCGACAACCGGTTGTGGGCGATCCGATTCCCGCGGAGTTCCGTTCCGTCGTGCGACTGGCTGGACGAGCCGCATCTGGAAGTGGGGCAGGGCGAGGTGCTCCGGGAGGGTTCGGAGGCGGCCCTCGTGGCCTACGGCTCCATGGTCGCGCCCGCCTGGGAGGCCGCCGCTCTTCTGGCCAAGGACGGCATCGAGGTGGCCGTGATCAACGCGCGCTTCGCCAAGCCTCTGGACGCCACTCTCCTGGCCTCCGTGGCCGCCCGGGTCCCCGTGCTCTTCACCCTGGAGGAGCACTCGGTGCTCGGCGGGTTCGGGTCGGCGGTCCTGGAATCCCTGGCCGCGCACGGCGCTATCCCGTGCCGGGTCGAGATGGTGGGGGTTCCCGACCGCTTCATCGAGCACGGCAGCCGCGAGGCATTGCTGGACGCCTTGGACCTCAGCGCGCGCGGCATCGCGGCCCGCGTCAGGGAGGCCGTGCACGCGTGTCCCCTCCGCCGGCCCGGTGTGACACGCGTGCGGGAACTCGTGGGCAAGCCAGGCCTGGTGGGCACATGAAGCGGATCATCCTGTCGGGCGACACTCGCAAGCCGGGCGTGGCGGCCGCCGTGGGCGACCTCCTGCCCTGGCTCCGGGAGCGGGTGGAGGTGGTGGCCCTCGACCTGGCGATGGACCGCGAGCTGGAGCACGTGGAGGCCGACTTCGTGGTCGTGCTGGGAGGCGATGGTGCGATCCTCTCGACCGCGCGGCGGCTCGGGCGCAACCAGTTGCCCGTCCTGGGCGTCAACCACGGCAAGTTCGGCTTCCTGGCCGAGCTGTCGCCCGAGCAACTGCGCGAGCGCTTCGACGAGGTGCTCGCGGGCAGCTACCGGGTCTCGTCGCGCATGCGCCTGTGGTGCTCGCTGCTGCGGGGCCACGAGAAGATCGCCGAGCACGTGGCCCTCAACGACGCGGTGATCTCCCGCGGCGCGCTCTCGCGCCTCGTGACGATGGGGCTGATGGTTGACGGGACGCGGGCGACGACCTACAATGGGGACGGCGTGATCGTCGCGACCCCCACGGGTTCGACGGCGCACTCTCTGTCGGCTGGCGGCCCCGTGGTGGACCCCGGGCTGGAGGCATTCGTGATCACCCCGATCTGCCCCCACACGCTCACCAACCGGCCCGTGGTCATGCCCGCGCGGTACTGCATCGAGCTGCTGGCAGACGCGACGCCCGTGGACGTGGGGCTGACGATTGACGGCCAGGTGTACCAGCCGATCGCCCGCGGAGACCGCCTGGTGATCCGGCGCGCGGCGAGCGACTTTCAACTGATTGACCTCGGGCTTCGGACCTACTATGACACACTACGCGAGAAGCTCCAGTGGAGTGGCAGCGCGCTCCACAGTCGCCGTCGAGATTGATGAGGGCCTGTGCAAGGGCTGCGGCCTCTGCGTCGCCTGGTGCCGCGAGCACGCGCTCGAACTGTCGCCGACCCCCAACGCGCGCGGCGCCTACATCGCCCGTGTGATCGCGGGGACGGCGTGCTGTGCCTGCCGTCACTGCGCGCTCATGTGCCCGGAGGCCGCCATCCACCTCCACCGAACCTGAGGACCTGGGGGCGGCCGCTGCGCCGCCGCGCTGAACACCATGTCGTCGCACGCGTCACGCTACGGAGTCATCACCGACCTGCACTCGAACCTTGCCGCAGTGCGCGCCGTGCTCGACGCCCTGCGCCGCGACGAGGTGGGCACGGTGCTGTGCCTCGGGGATATCGTGGGCTACGGGCCCAGCCCGTGCGAGGTGATTGATGCCCTGGGCAATCTGCCGCTCAAGTGCATCCGCGGCAACCACGACCGCTACGCGCTAGGCGAGAACTCCGACCAGATCCGCATGGCCACCGCCGAGGCGGTGGAGTACACCCGCCAGTGCCTCAGGCCCTCCGACCGGGCTTTCCTGGAAGCGCTCGAAGACTCGATGCTCTACGAGAACCGCATCCTGCTCGTGCACGGCTCGCTGCGCGACCGCGATGAGTACATCCTCTCGCAGGAGGCCGCCGTGGCCAACTACCGGGCGCTTCGCACGGAGTTCGCCGGGGTATACCTGTGCCTGTTCGGACACACCCACCTGCCCACGGCCATTGGCGACGGCAAGGTGCTCTATGAGGTGGAGCCTGGTCACGTCCTCAAGCTCAAGCCGCTGACCCCCTACCTGGTCAACCCGGGCAGCGTGGGGCAGCCACGCGACGGCAATCCCGACGCGGCCTACGGGGTCGTGGACCTGGCCGAGCGGACGTTGACATTCAAGCGCGTGGCCTACGATGTCGAGGACACGTGCCGCCGCGTAGCCGAGGCCGGCCTGCAACGCCACCTGGGCGACAGGCTCCGCGTGGGCAAGTGAAGGCTCCTGCGGCTGGCGGCGAGTGGAGAGAAGGGCTGCCATGGGCGCGAAGGTCCTGATGGCCGGCAACGAGGCCGCCGCAGAAGGGGCCATCCTGGCCGGGTGCGACGCCTACTTCGGCTACCCGATCACCCCCCAGAACGAGTTCACCGCCTACATGGCCCGCCGAATGCCCGAACTGGGGCGGGTGTTCATCCAGGCCGAGAGCGAACTGGCCGCCATCAACATGGTCTACGGCGCCAGCGCCGCCGGCAAACGCGCGATGACCTCGTCGTCCAGCCCCGGCGTCAGCCTCAAGCAGGAGGGGCTCTCCTACATCGCGGGGTCCGAACTGCCCGCCGTGGTCGTCAACGTCCAGCGTGGCGGCCCGGGGCTCGGCAACATCGGTCCCTCCCAGGGCGACTACTGGCAGGCGACCCGCGGGGGCGGCCACGGCGATTACCGCTCCATCGTCCTCACCCCCGACAGCGCCCAGGAGATGCTCGATCTGACGGCGAAGGCCTTTGACCTGGCCGACCGATACCGCATGGCCGCCATCGTGCTGTCGGATGCCTATCTCGGGCAGATGATGGAGCCGGTCGTGCTGCCCACGGAGCCGCTGCCTCCCCCGCCGCCCAAGCCCTGGGCCCTCACGGGTTGCGAGGGACGCGCACCGAACACCGTCCGCTCGCTGCTGCTGGGCGATGGAGAGCTCGAACAACACAACTACAAGCTCTTCGAGAAGTACCGCGTCGTGGAGCGGGACGAAGCCCGGTGGGAGGCGTTGGCCGCCGACGATGCCGTGGTGGTGCTGGTGGCCTATGGAATCTGCGCGCGCGTGTGCCGGGAAGTGGTGGCGCGCGCGCGCGGCCGGGGATTGCCGCTGGGGCTGATACGCCCCATCACGGTCTGGCCCTTCCCCAAGGAGGCCCTGGCCGTGGCGGCCGCCGGAGCCGCCCGCGCGTTCCTCGTGGTGGAGATGAGCATGGGGCAGATGGCGCAGGATGTCCGCCTGGCGCTCGAGGGGCGGCGCGAGGTGGCGTTGCTCGGACGCCCGGCGTTTCTCCCCACGGTCGAGGACGTCCTGGAGTGCGCGACCGCCCTGCTGAAGGGGCGGCGAGAGGGGAACGGGCGATGAAGTCCCTCTACGATCGTCCCGAGACACTGGAGCGTTGCCTGACCCACTACTGCGCGGGATGTGGTCACGGCATCGTGCATCGCCTGATTGCCGAGGCGATTGACGAGCTGGGGATCGGCGGCCGCACGGTAGGGGCGGCTCCTGTGGGCTGTGCGGTCCTGGCGCACCAGTACCTCAGAGTGGACATGTGCGAACCTGCCCACGGGCGCACCGCCGCTGTGGCGGCGGCGATCAAGCGCGTGCGTCCGGAATGCGTCGTCTTCTCGTACCAGGGCGATGGCGACCTGGCCGCCATCGGGGCCGCCGAGACCCTCCACGCCGCGAACCGTGGCGACCCCATCACCGTCTTCTTCGTGAACAACGCCGTGTATGGAATGACCGGGGGGCAGATGGCTCCCACGACGATGCTCGCGCAGCGCACAAGCACCACGCCGTCGGGACGCGACGCCGGCTACCACGGCAACCCGATCCGTGTGTGCGAGTTGCTGGCCACGCTCGACGGGCCTGCCTATCTGGAGCGGGTGGCGCTGAGCGGGCCCGAGAGCATCCGGCGGGCCGCCCGAGCCGTGCGCAAGGCATTCCTCACCCAGATCGAGCAGAACGGGTACGCCCTGGTGGAGTTCCTATCCCCCTGCCCAACCTACTGGCGAATGAGTCCTGTTGAAGCCATGAAGTTCATCGAGGAAGGAATGAGCCGCGTCTTCCCTCCGGGAGTTTTCCGGGACTGGGAGACCGCGCGCGAGTAATCCGTCGCCTCGCCGCATCGTGCGGCAGGCGGGACCGAGGGCAAGCCTGTGGTCGAGCGCGTCATCATCGGGGGCTTCGGCGGCCAAGGCGTCATTTTCCTGGGCAAGCTGCTGACGCAGGCCATGATGGACGAGGGGCTCAACGTCACCTACTTTCCGGCCTACGGCCCCGAGGTCCGCGGCGGGCGCGCCAACTGCCACGTGATCATCGCCTCCGAGCCCATCCTGTGCCCCGTCATCGCCCGGCCGGACGCCCTGCTGATCATGAACCAGATCACCTGGGACTACTACGCGCCTTGGCTCCGTCCGGGGGGGCTTGCCGTGATGAATGCCAGCATGGTCGTTGGCCCCCCTGCCGATTCATCTCACCGCATCGTCCGCATCCCGGCCACCGAGATCGCGAATGATCTGGGCGATGTGCGCTCGACCAACATGGTCATGCTCGGCGCCTACAACCAGGTGCGCGGGCTCCTCCCCCTCGACAACCTGCTCGCGCACCTGCGTTCCGCTCTGGGAGGCGCGAAGGCCGGCCTGTTCGAGTTGAACTGCAAGGCAGTGCTGCGCGGAAGCGAGGCCGTGGCGGCCGCCCCCGAGCGCTCCCCCTGAGCCCCGGCAATGAAGCTTCTGTTTCTCGACCACACGACGGATCTGGGCGGCGCACAGGTCAGCCTGCTCGGACTCCTCGAAACGCTGGACCGCTCCCGCTATGCCGCGACACTCTCGTGCCCGCCGGGACGCCTGGCGGAGCGCGCCGAGGCGCTGGGGGTCCCCATCGTGGAGTCGCACCTGCCCAAGGCGCGAGCGGGCAGGAATCCTTTCGCCATCGCACGGCGCCTTGCCGCAGGACGGGCAGGCGTCCGCTCTCTGACCTCCAGCCGGCGCTGGGACCTTGTCCACGCCAACACCCTGCGTACTGCCTTATACGCGAGCCTTGTGCCCTTGCCCGCCCGGCCGCCCCTTGTGTGGCACGTCCGCGACGCAGCCATCCCCGTCCTCGCCCGGCGATGGCTCCTGCACCGATGCGACGCAGCGATCGCGCCGTCGGAGTACATCGCGGGCCTCCTAGGTCCCAGTGGAAAGGTCCGCATCGTGCCCAATGGGCTCGACGTCAGGAGTGTGCCGGAGAAGGGAGCCGGCTTGGCCTTCCGACGCGAGTTCGGGATCGGGCCGGATACCCCTGTGGTAGGGTGTCTGGGCAGGCTTCTGCGCTGGAAGGGTCAGCACTTCTTCCTCGACGTCGCCGCGCGGCTGGCCCCTCGGGTGCCCGAGGCCGTCTTTCTCGTCGTCGGGTCAGATCTGTATTCGGACCCTCGCGACGACTATGCACGCGAGTTGCGGCGCCTGGCCCAGGGGCTTGGCATCGAGGGCCGGGTGCTCTTCACCGGACAACGCGAGGACCCCATGGCCGCCGCGAGCGCGATGGACGTGGTGGTGAACTGCTCGAAAGACGAGCCGTTCGGGCGGGTGCTCATCGAGGCCATGGCCTGTGGGCGGCCGGTCGTAGCATTCCGTTCGGGGGCGGTGCCGGAGATCGTCCACGAGGGGGTGAGCGGCTTGCTGGTGAGGTTCGGCGACACGGCGGGCATGGCCGAGGCCGTCCTCGGCCTTCTGCGCGACAGGGAGCGAGGCGCGGCCTATGGGGAGGCAGGCCGCACGCGGGTGGCGGCGCGATTCTCGCTTCAGGCGGCAACGCGTGGCGTGGAGGCCGTCTATGCGGAGCTTGCGGGAGAGCCCCGACCCGAAGGCGGAGGGAGGGGGCAGAATGGGCGAGAGTGAGAATCCCGCGGCGAGAGCGCCTGAATCGGCTCGGACAAACCTCTTTCTGCCTTCCTGCCTGGTGCTGGTTGCGGCCGCGTCGGCGGCGTTAGCGTTTTCGTTCTACTTCCGCGGTCCGAACGGCGACTACAATCTCTACTACATCACCATTCCCGAAGCGCACGTCAACGAATACATCCCATCCGATGCCAGCCGCACGCTGGCCTTCCCTGGCCTGCTCGCGTGGTCCTGCCTGTGGGGTCTCCTCGTGGTTGGGGGATGGCTGCTCGTGGGCGGAGCGATGGCTCGGGCCCAGCGTCTGCCACGGCGTGCCGCCCTGGCGCGGTCGGCAGCGGCCTTCGCACCCCTGGTGCTGCTGCTGGCGGTGCCCGGGCACTACTGGCTCGGCCTGCCGATGACCATCGGACCCGTGTTCCTGATGATTGCCTGCATTGCCTCGTGCGCCGTGGTGATTGCCCACCTCCTGCGCCCGCGTTGCGATGGGAAAGTCGTGGCGGCCCTCTGTTCGATGCGTGGCATCCTCCTTCTCTGTGCGGCTTACTCTATCGTGTTCTCGTGGCTGAGCCTTCGACAGTACTACGGACTGCACCTGGGCTATGTGGACTCTGGGCTGTTCGCGGAGGGCCTGGACCATGCCGCCCGGGGCGGGGCGCTGCGGACGAACTGGGTGGACGCCGCGGACCCCGAGTTCACCGCGCTCTGGGGTGATACGGGGCTGTGCTTCAGTTGGCACTGCTTCTTCCTCCTTTCGCCCTTGAGCTGCCTCTACCGCCTCTGGCCCGCGCACGAGATGCTGCTGATCCTGCAATCGGTGGCGCTGGGGGTCGCCGGGGTTGCCGTGTATCTGCTGGCGAACGCCGTGCTGCATCATCGGTTCGCCGCATGGTGCCTGGCGGTCGCATGGTGGATCGCGCCCACGACGGCCTTCGTGAACCTGCCCTCGTCGTACGGGTTCCGCCCCGAGTCTCTCATTCCTGCCAGTGTGCTGTGGGGGCTCTACGCCCTGGAGCGCCGGCGGTTTGGCTGGTTTGTTCTGTGCCTGATCGTGGCGCTCCTGATCAAGGAGACGGTGGTGCCGATCGTCGTCATGGCGGGCGGGTTCATGGCGCTCGGCCGGCGGCTCTGGCTTGCTGGCGCGCTCACCGCGCTCCTTGGCGTGGGCTACTACGCCCTGGCCACGCAGGTGGCGATCCCCTATGTCTTCGGCCGCCCCTATGCCTTCAGCCCCCTGCTCCGCCAGTTCGGCGGCAGCGCGAGCGAGGTGGTGGCGAACGTGATTGGGCACCCCCTGGACTTCATCGCTTGCATCCTCGGCACGAAGACGAAGGTCTTCTTCCTCCTGCACATGGTCGTGCCCGTGCTGTTTCTGCCGGTTCTAAGCCCGACAGCGGCGCTTGTCGGTGCGGCGAGCTTTGCCATGCTGGCTATGGCCAGCTACTACAGCAAGTACATCATCCCCTTCGGTCAGCAGGTGGAAATCCTGGCGGGGCTCTATCTGGCGGCAATCTGCGGGCTCAGGAACGCGTGCGAGCGCCCGACGGCCATCCACAAGTGGCTCTTGCGTTCCCACGTTTTCCGCGACCGCGCCAGGGTGCTGGTGTCGGCAGGCGTTGGGCTTCTGGTCGCGGGCGCGCTGGCCAACTACTTCTTCTTCGTGCGGTCGGTCGAGTGGAGGCAGTTCCGCCCGGCCCGCCGGGCGCGAGCGGTTGCGGAACTGAGGCAGGGGACCCGCCGGACCGGCTCGCTCTGCGCCAGCTATCGGCTCGCCTCGCACTTCACGGACCAGGAGGAACTGTATGTGGCTCCCATCGGCCTCCTTCAGGCCGACCAGGCGGTCCTCGACCTCTACGATAGCTTCGTGCCGCTGGCGACGATGGCGGACTACCGCGCGCGGCTCCTCCGATCGCCCCGGTACGGGCTCGTCTACGCGCGGGACGGATTCCTGATCTTCAAGAGGGGGGCGAGCGACCCGGGCGTCGCCGGGCGATTCAGGATCACACGCGACGTCCGGCCCCGATTCACCGCAGGCGAGCCAGCGAGCGAGTTCGCCACCCTGCTCGGCTATGACGCCACGGAGTCAGATGGCTCTCTGGAACTCACGCTCTTCTGGCGCTGCGAGCGCGAGACCGTCGCCGACTGCGCCGCTGTCCTGCTGTTCCGTTCCGACGGCGAGAGGCGGGCGATGCGGCACCTGCCCACACACGGCGTCCTGCCCACCTGGGCCTGGCGGCCCGGGGAGGTGATTCGAGACCCCGTCTCGGTGCCTTGGGTCTTCGGGGGTGGAGGCGATTCGCCTCCGCTGGTGAGCGTGCGGCTCGAGCCACTTCCAGAGGCCGGCGGGCGGGCGACGGTTCGGGCCGGCCCGCCGTAGGCGCGGGAATCTTCGCCCCGATTGTGCTACAATGTGCCCGGGAGCTGGGTGGAGAAGGTGTCGGCATGGGCGACCCACGACAGTACCTGGACCCGAAGATCCTCTCGAGACTGGAGAGTCTGGATCTGAAAGCGCGCCTGATCGTCGAGGGTTTCATTTCGGGCCTGCACAAGAGCCCGTTCCACGGCTTCAGCGTCGAGTTCGCCCAGCATCGCGAGTATGCGCCTGGCGACGACCTGCGCCGCATTGACTGGAAGGTGTACGCGCGGAGCGACCGCCACTACATCAAGGAGTACGAGGAGGAGACGAACCTCGTGGCGTACGTGCTCCTGGATGTCAGCGAGTCGATGCGATACGCCTCGGGCGGGCTGTCGAAGCTGGAGTATGGCTCCTACATCGCGGCCTCGCTGATCTACCTCATGCTGAATCAGCGCGATTCGGTGGGGCTGGCCCTCTTCGACGAAAACGTGCGGCGGCTCATCGCTGACTCGAGCAACCCCGGGCACCGTGCCGAGCTGATTGACGCCCTCGAGAACATCCGGCCTGCGGGGAGGACCGAGCTGGGGCAGGTGCTTCATCACATGGTCGGCCAGGTGCGCCGCCGCGGCATGCTCATCGTGATCTCGGACCTGCTGACGAACGCGGAGCGCCTGCTGGCCGGCCTCAAACACGCACGCCACCGGCGCCACGAGGTGATCGTCTTCCACGTCCTGGACGAGGCCGAGCTGACCTTCCCCTTCGAGCAGCTCACGCTGTTCCGGGGAATGGAGGGGTACCCGCAGCTTTTCGCCGAGCCGCGATCGCTGCGCGAGCAGTACCTGCGAGAGCTGGAGGGCTTCGTGACCCGCGTGCGCGACGAGTGCGTAGCGCACCGGATTGACTACCAGCAACTGAGCACGTCGGCGCCGCTCGATGTGGCGTTGTCGAGCTATCTTGCCACTCGAATGGGAACGACGAGGACCTAGATGCTCGGCTTCGAGAACCTCCCCGCCCTTTGGGGGCTGCTGCTGGCCAGCGCACCCATCATCATCCACCTGCTGAACCGCCGGCGGTTCCGCGTGGTGGAATGGGCGGCCATGGAGTTCCTGCTGGCCTCGAGCCGCAAGAACAACCGCCGCGTGCGGATCGAGCAGCTCATCCTTCTCGCTCTGCGGGTGCTCATGATCGCCGTGCTGGTGCTCCTGGTGGCCCAGCCGTCGGTGAAGCGCGGAGCGTTGGCCGCCCTGGCGGAGCGACGCCGGTTCGTGCTTCTGGTCTTCGACACCTCGATGAGCATGGGCTATCGGGACGGCTCGGCCACGTCGTATGAGCGGGGACTGGCCTTCGCGGAGGAACTGATGGGGTCGCTGCGCGAGGGCGACGCGTGGGCGCTGGTGGCCGCCGCGGGAAGCGGCCAGGCCATGGCGCAGGAGCCGAGCTTCGATCTCGAGGCTGCGCGGGCCGCCGTGGCGCGGGACCGCTTGCCGCTCTCCGACGCCAGTAGCAGCATGCCGCGGGCGCTGGAGGCGGCCGAGGAGGTGCTCGCCCGAGCCGAGGGGCCGGTCAAGGAGGTGTACCTTGTGACGGATCTCCAGCGCGTGAGCTGGCTCGGGGCGGGAGCGTCCCTCGCCGCCGAGGACGCCGACCGAGCGAAGCGGCTGAGCCAACTGGCGCGCTTCGTGCTGGTGGACACGGGAGCTCTGGAACCCGCCAACCTGGCCGTGACTCGCGTGGCGGCCGAGGGGGCGCTGATGGTCGCCGGAGGCGAAGCGGCGCTCCGCGCGGAGATTGCGAACTACGGCCCGGACACGGCCAGCGGCGTGACCGTGCACTTCCTGGTGGACGGGTTCCGCCAGCAGCGGACCACCCTGGCCGCCATCGCCCCCGGGGGCACGGCGCAGTGCGAGTTCCGCCACGTGTTCCGTGCGGCGGGAGTCCACACGGTCAGCGTCGAGCTGGAAGGCGACAACCTGCCGAAGGATGATCGGCGGGTTCTGGCGCTCGCCACCCGGGAGAGCGTGCGGGTGCTTCTGGTGGACGGCGAGCCGGGCGGCGAGGCATTCTCGGGCGAGACGGACTATCTACGCCGCGCGCTACGCCCGGGCAATGAGGGAGAGCTCTCGCTGTTCCTGCCCGAGGTGGTGACCGCGGAGGGGCTCAGCGGTGCGGACCTGCCCGCCTACGACGCCGTGGTGTTGGCCAATGTGGAGCGGCTTGGAGAGGCGACGGTGGCGGCGCTCGACGGCTATGTTCGCCGTGGCGGCGCGCTGCTGGTATTCCCAGGCGATCGGGTAGACAGGGCGTTCTACAAGGAGGTGCTCTACCGGGACGGCCGGGGGCTGCTTCCCTGCTCGCTGGGGAACCCTGTGGGCGACGCCAACGACCGGAAGCAGGCGGTCCATATCAGTGATGAGGTGAGCGATCACCCCTTCGTGCGCCTGTTCCGCGAGCAGAAGGCCGTTCGCCTGTCCTCTCCGTTCTTCTTCCGCTATTGCCGGCTGGAGGGCCTTGACGAGGGGGCGGGAGCCCGGATCGTGTGCAAGTTCGCCGAGGGCGCTCCCGCCATCGTCGAGCGGGGCTATGGAAAGGGGCGCGTCGTCGTCTTCGCGTCCACAGCGGACGATGCGTGGAACGACATGCCCTCGTGGCCGGCTTATCTCGCGCTGATGCAGGAGGTGATGGCGCAGGTGGCGCGCGACCCGTCGTCGAGCAGGAACCTCACGGTGGGCGAGCCGCTGATCTGCCAGGTGTCTCCGCGGCAGTTCGGCAAGCCCGCGTTCGTGCAGCGCCCCGGCGAGAGCCGGCCGGTGACTGTCGAGCCCACCTCGGTTGCGGGTCTCCTGGCCGTGGTGTACGAGCAGACGGACAGGGCGGGGGTCTACGAGGTCACGTTGCCGGGCGCAGACGATCGAGCCAAAGCCGATGGCACGGAAGAACGGAGGCAGGACTTCTTCGCGGTGAACGTGCCGGCACACGAGAGCGACACACGGCGTATCGCAGAACCTGAGCTGCGCAGGCTCCTGCCGGGCTTCGAGTTCGATTATCAGCGGGGCGGCGTGCGAACGCACGAGTCTTCGGGCGCCGGCGAAAGCGGGCAGCTCTGGCGCTCGCTGGCCTACACGCTGCTGGCGCTGGTGCTGATCGAATCCATCCTGGCGCAGCGCTTCGGCCGCTGAGCGCGACTCGGCTGGCGGCTAGCCGTGCTGCTCGGCGATGACTTTCTCGATGAACGTGATGGCATCGCCGACCGTCTTCACCGAGAGGGCCTCATCCTGGTCCATCTCGATATTGAACTCCTCCTCGAAGGCCGCCACCAGCTCGATGCTCTGAATGGATTCCGCGCCGAGGTCCCGGACGAAATGGGACTCGGGCTTGACGTCCGCGAGGTCCACCTTCAGCAGGCGCGCAGTCACCTTCCTCACGCGTTCGGCTACGTCGGACATGTCGCATTCTCCTGAATGGGGCGGGCGAGAGCGTGTCCCACAGGCGGCTAGTCGGTCAAGCCACGCTCGCGTGCCAGCAGCTTGCGCGAGCGGCGCACCAGGTCGTCGCGCTCGGCCTTGGTGAGGCCCACCGCGCTTTCCAGGGCAGCGACCTCGGCCTCGGTGAGCTGCCGCTTGCGGCGGCTCATGGCGGTGCGTGCGGTCTCGAGAGTCTTCTTGAACGGGATATTGTACATCTTATTGTCGAGGAACATCGTGAAGGAGGGGATGAACTTGGGCGTCACCCCGCCGCTGGCCATGATGTTGCACATGACCCCGACGACGGTGCCGGTGTTGAGGATGGTGCCGATGCTGGTCTTCGTGTGGTCGCCGATGAAGCTGCCGACTTTGGTGTCGCCGGTATCTACCAGCTCGCCCTTGAAGTAGACCTGGACGCTGGAGTAGTCGTTCTTGAGGTCGCTATTGGTGGTGAGAGCGCCCAGGTTGACCCACTCACACACGTAGGCGTGGCCGAGGAAGCCATCGTGGTACTTGTTGCTGTAGCCGTGGATGATGGACTCCTCGACCTCGCCGCCGACGCGGCAGACGGGGCCGATCGAGCAGCCCTCGCGAATCTTGCCGCCGACCAGGATGCTGCCGTGGCCGATGTAGCACGGCCCTTCGACTCGGGTGTGGGGGTGGACCACGGCGCCATCGTCAATGGTGACCGGACCGTGGGTGGTGTCAATGCACACGAAGGGCTGCACCTCCGCCGTGGGTGCGACGAAGACCTGCTCCTTGCTCCCCCACACGGTGGCGTGGTCGGAGAAGGTGCCCACGATGCCTGCCCTGCCTGCCGCCTTGAAATCCGCCACGATCGCCGCGGCGTTGTGGTGGATCAGTTCCCAGGGGAAGCGGAGGAGAATGGCGCCGACCTCGCGGGCGGGAGCGGCGGGCGGCAGCGCGCCCAGAAGGTCCTTCGGTGTCGCCGCCGCGGCGGCCTCGGCGGTGGCCCGGCGCACGCGGGCCCCGAGGAGAGCGCCGGAGCAGGTCAAAGTCTCCTCCGGACCCTCGACGGGGAGTTGTGCCGCGTCCAGCAGCAGGCAACGGCCGTTGATGAGGAGCAGGTCGTCGCCCCGCAGGCTGGCGGGATCGTTCACGGGGGCACGGAGCCGCTGGCGAAGCACGGGGGCCAGCACGTCGCGGGTGAAGTAGGCCACCTGCGCGTAGGGCGCGGCCCGGTGGATCTTCTCGGCCAGGGTGGTGGCGCCGCAGCGCAGCTCGAAGGCTGCCCGCAGGTAGGTGAGCGGGTAGAAATTGTCGAACGTATCGTCCTCGAAGATGATCAGTCTCATGGGGTTCCCCTCTTCAGTGCCTGGGTGATCGCCAGCGTGTCGCGCGCAATCATCAGTTCCTCATTGGTCGGCACGACGAGGACGCGGATGCGCGAGGTCGGCTTGCTGATGGTGGCCTCCCGGGCGCGGATTTCGTTTGCAGCGGCGTCCAGCTCGATGCCCAGGGCGTCGAGCCCCTCGAGGATCTGGCGTCGGAGGACGATGCCATTCTCGCCGATGCCGCCGGTGAACACGATGGCGTCGGCGCGCCCGAGAACGGCGAGATAGGCGCCAATGTACTTGCGGATGCGGTAGCAGAAGACGTCGAGGGCGAGGCGTGCCCTCGGATTGCTGGGGGCCGCCTCGATAAGGGCGCGGCAGTCGTTGCTCAGCCCGGAGAGCCCCAGGAGGCCGCTCTTCTTGTTCAGCAGGGCGTCAATCGCGTCGAGGCTCATGCCCTCGTTGCGGGCGAGGTGGAAGATGATCGCGGGGTCAAGGTCGCCGCTTCGGGTGCCCATGACGAGCCCCTCGAGCGGGGTGAGGCCCATGGTGGTGTCCACGGAGCGTCCGTTGGCCACGGCGGCCATGCTGCACCCGTTGCCGAGGTGGCAGGTGATTCCGCTGAAGCGGTCGGGCGCGAGGTCCAGCAGTTGGGCGGCGCGGGCGGCCACATAGCGGTGCGAGGTGCCGTGGAAGCCATAGCGTCGGATGCGGCCCCTCTCGTAGAACTCGTAGGGGAGGGCGTACACGAAGCTGTGCCGGGGCATGGTCTGATGAAAGGCCGTGTCGAAGACGGCTATGTGCGGCTTCCCGGGGAAGGCCCTCGCGGCGCTGCGGATTCCCACCAGGTTGGGCGGGTTGTGCAGCGGCGCGAGCGCGGAGTACTCCTCGAGGGTGGCGATCACCTCGTCGTTGATGAGGGTGGACTGGACGAAGGCTTCGCCGCCGTGGACCACCCTGTGGCCGATGGCGTCGAGGTCGTCGGGGGAACGGAGGACGCCGTCCGAGGGGGCCATCAGCGCCCTGCGGATATGGTGAAACGCCTGTTCGTGGTCAGGGATTGGAGCATCGTAACGGACCTCCTTGCCCCCGGTGGCGTGTCGGACCGTAGAGGTGCCTTCCCCGATCTTCTCGACGATTCCCTTGGCCAGCAGGCCCTCGGCGGGCATCTCGAAGAGCTGGTACTTGACCGAGGAACTGCCGCAGTTGATGACCAGGATCTTCATTCGCCTCCTAACGGCCTTGCGCCATCACGGCGATGAACGCGGCGACCGTGACGATGTCGTCGGTGGTGGCCCCGCGCGAGAGGTCCGAGATCGGCTTGGCGAAGCCCTGGAGCAGCGGCCCATAGGCCCTGGCGCGGCCGTGGTACTGTGTGAGCTTGTAGGCGATGTTGCCCGAGTCGAGGTCGGGGAAGATGAGCACATTGGCGCGGCCCGCGATCCGGCTCTCGGGGCACTTGTAGCGCGCGACGCGCGGCACGAGGGCCGCGTCGGCCTGGAACTCGCCCTCGATGAGCAGATCGGGCGCCTTGCGTTGCGCGAGCCGGGTCGCTTGCACGACCCTGTCAATGCGCGGGTGCACCGCGCTGCCCTTCGTGGAACACGAGAGCATGGCCACGCGCGGCTCGATGCCCAGGGTGCGCTGCGCCGTGCGGGCGGTGGTGACGGCGATGTCGGCAAGCTGCTCCGGCGTCGGGTCAATGTTCACGCCCGCGTCGGCGTAGAACAGCAGGCGCTCGTCCTCGGGCCAGGAGTCGGGCAGGACCATGATGAAGATGCTGGAAGGGACGGAGACGCCGGGCGCCAGGCCGATGGCGAGGGCGCCGGCCTCGATGACGCGGGCAGTGGGGCAGGTGGCGCCCGCCACCATGCCATCGGCGCCGCCGGTGCTGACCATCATTGCCCCGAAGAGGAGCTTGCGTCGCAGGATGTGATGGGCCGTGGCATCGTCCACGTTCGGCCGCCGTTCGGTGTAGGCGTGGGCGTAGCGGTCCAGCGCGAGCTGCTCGGTGGGGTTGCGCAGCTCTACGCCATCGAGCGAGAGCCCGGCATCCTTCGCCGCGGCTTGCAGCTCATCGGGAACGCCCAGGACGATGGGCTCGCAGATGCGGTGCGAGGCGCAGACGGCCGCGGCCTCGAGGATTCGCGTGTCGCCGCCCTCGGGGAAGACGATGCGTTTAGGGACCTCACGAGCGAGCGCGCGAAAGCGCTCTGCAATGTCCGTATGCATGGGCGTGCATCCGAAGGCAGTGGGGACACTCGGGTTCAGCGGCGGAACTTGAGGGTGAGCCCTGTGGCAGCGTCCTTGGTGACGATGAAGACGACGTTGGGGTGAAGCTGGAGAGCGCTGGCCGGGCACTTGACGGAGACCGGACCTTCGAGCGCGGCGGCGACGGCGGCGGCCTTCTTCGGCCCGGTGGCCAGCATGATGATGCTTTCCGCCTCGAGGATGGTGCCGATGCCCATCGTGATGGCGCGCTTCGGCACCTCGTCTATGCTCGCGAACATGCGCGAGTTGGCCTCGATGGTGTCGTCCGTGAGGTCCACGGCCCGCGTGCGCGAGGCCAGCGACGAGCCGGGCTCGTTGAAGCCGATGTGCCCGTTGCGGCCGATGCCGAGGACCTGGCAATCAATGCCGCCCACGTCTTCGATGGTGGCCTCGTAGATCATGCAGTGCGTCTCGATGTCGGCGGCCATGCCGTCGGGGACGTGGGTGTTGGCCTTGGCGATGTTGATGTGGTTGAAGAGCTCGTGGTCCATGAAGTACCGGTAGCTCTGGTCGTGTTCGCCCGGCAGCCCGATGTATTCGTCCAGGTTGAAGGTCACGGTGGTCGAAAAATCGAGGTCTTCTTCCTTGTGGAGGCGGATGAGCTGCCGGTAAACGGGCTTGGGGGTGTCTCCCGTGGCGAGACCCAGCACGTAGTGTGGCTTGGCGCGCATGCCGTCCGCAATGATGGCCGCCGCCTCTTTGCCCATGTCCTCGGGCGTATCCACCACGATGACCCTCATGCCGTTCTCCTTCTGCGATGGTGATGGCAGGAGCCGCCTGGACTCCCGCAGGGAACTGCCGGTATTATCCAGAAAAGGCCCTTGCAGTCAAGGGCCAGTTGACGGGCGATTCCTGGGCCGCTAGAATCGGTTGTCGTTCCGTCACTTTCGAGGCGTGGATGATGAAGGCGATTGTGTACGGCGGCCCGGGCAGATTCGACCTGCGCGATGTGCCGGAGCCGCGTCTCGAGCCGGGAGGCCTGCTCGCCCGCGTGGAGTGCTGCGGCATCTGCGGCACCGACTACAAGCTCTACTTCAGCGAGAACCCGCGGTTCCCTCCCGGCTCGATCCTGGGGCATGAGTTCGTGGCCAGGGTGGAACAGGTGTCGGCAGGGGCGGGGGCCTTCCGCGTCGGCGACCGGGTGACGATGGCCACCACGGTGCCGTGCGGCGCCTGCGACCTGTGCCGGCGCGGCCTGCCGAATCTGTGTCCGTCGGCCCACTGTGTGGGGGCGGCCTATCAGGGGGCTTTCGCCGAGGTGATCCCGATCGCCGCCCACGCGATCCGCATGGGCAACGTGCTGAAGGTGCCCGACGGGCTCTCGAGCCGAGCCGCGGCGCTCACGGAGCCCTTGAGTTGCGTGGTGAACGCGCAGGAGATCGCTCAGGTGGGGGAGGGGCACTGCGTAGTGGTGGTGGGGGCGGGGCCGTTGGGGTGCCTGCATGTGCAGGTGGCACGCGCCCGCGGCGCGCGACGCATGGTCGTGGTCCAACGCTCCCGGGCCCGGTGCGAGCTGGCGGCTCGGCTGGACGTGGAGGCGGTCCTCTGCTCCGAGGATGGCGACGTCGTGCCGCGCGTGAGATCGCTCACGGGGGGCCGGGGAGCCGACCGCGTGATCGTGTGCGCGCCGGACCGGGCGGCGCAGGAGCAATCAATCCTCCTGGCGGCGAAGGGCGGCGTCGTGAGCCTGTTCGCCAGCCTTCCGAAAGGCGCCTCCGATATCACCTTCGACAGCCGCGTCATCCACTATGGGCAGATCTCGGTGGTCGGATGCTCGGACTCGACGGCGGCCCAGGCTCGGGAGGCCCTCCGCCTGCTCGAATCGGGCGCCGTGGATGCGGCGAGGATCGTCACCCACGAGGTGCCGCTCGACCGCATTGCCGAGGGGATCGAGATCGTGCGGCAGAGAATCGGGCTCAAGGTGCTCGTGCGAGTGGCAGGCGCTTGACGTGGCCTGCGCCCTCTCGATGCTCGCGCTCGGGAGAACGAGAAGCCAGGATAGCATGCAGTGAGAGGCGACGAGCCATCGGGCCCGTCTGACACAGCGACCAAGGAGATCAAGCATGGCAAGGCAGATCAGCCGCCGCGGCCTCCTGAAAGGGACGGCTGCCCTGGCCGGCGCGGCCGTGGGCGCGCGGGCCTTTCGCTCCCCGGTCCTCTGGTCCGGGGAACCGGCGAACTCGAAGCTCGGCTGCGTGGTGATCGGCTGCGGTGGGCGCGGCATGACCAGCCACCTGCCCGAAGCGGTCAAGGAACGGTTGGTGGCCCTCGTGGATGTGGATGAGAACCAGTTCGCCAAGTGCACCAAGTTCATCGAGTCGAAGTTCAAAGCGCTCAAGCTTCCGACCTTCAAGACCTACACAGACTACCGCAAGATGTTCGACGAGTGCGCGAAGGAGATTGACGCCGTCTTCGTGGCCACGCCGAACCACCACCATGCGCTGCCGGCGATGATCGCGATGAAGCTGGGCAAAGGGACCTACGTCGAGAAGCCCATGTGCCACACGATCCAGGAAGCGCGGGCCATGGCGAAGATGGCTGAAGAGACCAAGGTGCCCACCCAGATGGGCAACCAGGGCCACTGTGCCGAAGGCTATCGCCGCTTGGTCGAATACATCCAGGCGGGAGCCATTGGCAACGTCACCGAGGTCCACTGCTGGTCCGACCGCGCCAACGGCGGCACCGGCCCACGCCCGCCCAAGCAGCCCGTGCCTGCGGGCCTGCACTGGGACGAGTGGATCGGCCCCGCCCCCTACCGCGACTTCCACAAGGACCTCCACCCCCACGAGTGGCACAACTGGTACGACTTCGGCAACGGCTCGCTGGGCAACATGGCCTGCCACATCATGGACGGCGCCGTGTGGGCGCTGAACCTGAAGTGGCCGACGAGCATCACGCTCGAGATGGTGCTCGGCGGCACCGACGAGTACTACCCCATCGGCGACCGCATCTGCTACGAGTTCCCCGCCCGCGGCGAAATGCCGCCCGTGAAGCTCTACTGGTGGGACGGCAAGCGCCCCGACAAGGGCGGCCAGAACCGCCCGCCCATCGTCGAGCAGCTCGAGAAGGAGAATGACCGCAAACTGGGCGGCAACGGTACCATCTACGTCGGCGACAAGGGCGTCATGCACACCGACTGCTACGGCGGCAGCCCCCGCATCCTGCCTGAGGAGAAGCACAAGGCGTTCGCCGCTCCGCCGCAGACCCTGCCGCGGACCAAGAGCTCATTCGAGGACTTTCTGGTGGCCTGTCGTTCGGGCAAGCCCACGTGCGCCTCGAAGTTCGAGGTGGCGGCCGTGCTCACCGAAGTGGTGCTCCTCGGCAACCTCGCCCAGAAGGCCGGCCTCAACAAGAAGGTCGAGTGGGACGGGCCGAACATGAAGTGCCCCAACATCCCCGAGGTCAACAAGATCGTGGAGATTCCGAGCCGGAAGGGCTGGACCCTCTGACCGCCCGGGCGCGGCGCTGCCCTGTCCGGGCTCTGGATGGCGCCCTGCCTACTGCGGCACAATGAGGGTGCCTGCCGCCTTGTCGCTGACTTCGGGCGGGTTGCCCGACCAGTCCAAGTGCCACAGAAGCTGGCCTGCCGTCTCAGGGTCCAGGGCGATGCCGCGCTCGCCAGGGTAGAGGGCGAAGCGGCTGGAGTCCAGGATATTCCAGGCGATGGCCGGCGGGGGATTGCCGCGTCGCGCATCACCGCACGGCAGCCAGGTCGTCTGCCGGAGGCTCCAGAGCATCTTCGAACTGGCGACATAGGCGCTGTGGCGGAACTCGGACGCCTGCACGCGGTTGCCGCATAGCAGGGGGGCGGGGATGGCCATGTCGGTGCGCCGTGCCGCCTCGAGTTGAACGCCGTCGCCGTCCAGGAAGCGGCAGTTACGCGCCTCGTTATACCAGCACGGGCCGAAGGGCAGGCGTTGCGTGGGGTCGGCCACGTGGGCCGCATACCACCAGACGCCCCGCGAGCGCAGGCCCACGAAGCGCTCTACGGTGTTCTCCAGCGCCCCTCCGTAGAAGTCCACGCCCCCCACGGCATCGCGGCAGTAGTCGTTGAGCAGCACGTTCTGCATGAAGAAGTTGCGGACGACGACGAGGGAGGTCTGGTCAGGCGGGACGGCCCAGGGCTCGGCCAGGGTCACCCGATTCCCGGTGTTCGCGGCGACGCGGCGCCATTGGCCGAAGCCGCGGCCGTGCACGACCAGCGCTACGCGGCCCTTCAGCACGTCGGGCTTCCACTTCTGGTCGGCCTGCTCGAGCCAGTCGGCGCCCGCTGCGCTGGGGTGCCCAAGCCAGTTCTCGCGGCCGACGTCGGGGCCCTCGAACAAGAAGCTCTCGGCGCCGCCCTCGACCGAGCCGCCGTTGACGACCCCGTTACGGGCGATGAAGTTGCGCTCGATCGGCCCCATCCAGGGGCCGCAGGTGAAGCCGCGGTTGGAGCCGTCGCACACGTTGCCCTCGATGAGGCACTCGACGCCGATCATCCAGCCCATGCCCGTGGTGCCGAAGGAACCCCCGATCGGGCTGAACGTGTTGGCGATGGTGCGGCATCTGTAGCCGGTGCCCACGTGGCCGATGCCGTTCATTCCTTTGAGCGAGCAGCCGCAAATCTCGCAGAAGCGGGCGTAGCCCAGGAGGCCGATGCAGGCGGTCCCCGGCCGCCACTTGCCGCTCACCCAGGGGGCGTGGGAGTTCACCAGGTCGCAGTGGCGGATGACGATGCGCTCGATCGCCCCCTGGACACGCGCCGCGGCAATGGCCCAGCAGGCAGGCTCGACCGCCACGAAACCGAGGTTCTCGACTCGGGAGTTGGAGACGAGGTAGACCATCGGCGGGCCCTCGAGGCGGCGGAAGTGGCGGGACCAGTCTTCTCCCTTGCCCCTGAGGGGCTCCTTGGGGAGATCGGGAGAGAAGGGCTGCGCCTCGGGCCGCATCACGAGGCGGCTGAGCTCCGGGCGAAAGCCCTCAAGGTCCACCCCAGGCGGCACACGAACGGTCCGCGAAAGCACGTAGTCGCCCTGGGGCAGGAATACGACGGCTCCGCCGTCATCGGCCGCGGCGAGGGCGGCGCGCTCGATGGCCGCGGCGTCGTCGGCCCGGCCGTCGCCTCTCGCTCCGAAGTCGCGGACGTCGAGCCGCTTGCGCTCCGACGGCTTCGCCCGGGTCACGGCCAGGGGCATCGGCCCGCCGAAACCGTGGAGGCCGGTCTTCAGGCCATTGTGAACCCACAACTCGTAGGCCCCGTCGGGCACGGCGTCGGGCACCTTGAAGCGCAACTCGTAGGGCAGTTGGTAGTTGAGGTGGCCCTGATAGTCGAAGCGATTGCCCCACTCGCACGCGAAAGCCCGCTTCGCCGCGCGATCAATCAGCCAGAGGGTGGGTGCGGGCGGATGCAACGACTGCACCATGTTGCGCCCGAAGAGACGGCACTCCTGGCCCGGAGCCACCTCATCGAATTCCGCGAAGAATGGCTCCGGACGGTTCACCACGTAGGGTCGGGAGACTCCCTCGCTGGTCTTCACCCAGAAGACCTGGACCGCCCCCTGAAGCTTGCCACCAATCACCTGGGAGGTGAGCACGAACTGACGGCCGTAGAGGTCGCCGACGCCTTCGGGGGGCGCCGCGGGCGGAGTGAACACCTCACCTGCTGCGATAGCCTGGGCAAGCTGCTCGGGCGAGCGCTCGTCGCGAATCTCGCCCCGCAACACCTTGACGTTGCCGGCGCCGAAGCCTTCACCGAATAGGAAAAAGGTCTCCCAGTGGCGCACCGGCTGGGTGACGTAGCTGATGACGGGCGGTTGCGCCCACGCGGCGCGGCAGTTCACCAGTGCGAGCAGCAGTGCGGCGACCCGGGTCGCCTCTCGAGGACCACGCATGCCGCAGACTCCTCTCATCCTCCCCGGGGGAAGGCCAACGCGGACTCGGCAGAGGGGATGATTGCGCATGCGGCGTCCTGCGTCAAGCCCGACGCGGGCGTTCGCGGTTGGCGACGTGGAGACGGCGATCACATGGCGCCGCAGGAAGCAGCAAGCGCGGCGAGGCTAGGAGCCTGTCCAAGAATCCCCGTGGGCTGCGTTGCCGGCGTCAGCGGGCTGG
>DAOOIT010000038.1 GCA_035384565.1 Planctomycetota bacterium
GGAGCCTGAAGGGCTCGCATGGGATAGCCCAGGGCAACGCCCTGGGGTCAGCGGGCTCCACGGGTCCAGCCCTGAAGGGGCGGGATAGAAGCTCCCTATTCCGCCCTGTCAGGGCTGCCGCGGGGCGGTCTTGTTCCCAGGGCGTTGCCCTGGGCTATCCTATTTCGCTCCTTCGGAGCTCCCGCAGCCACCTACAATTCCGGCCCACACCCGCGCGCCGCCCTCAAGTGCGAAGGGCAAGGGGCTCCTTGCGGAGTCCCTTGCCCTTCTGGCTGGTGGGTGGGGTGGGCATCGCACCCACGACCCCAGCATTTTCAGTGCTGTGCTCTACTACTGAGCTACCCACCCACGCATTTGTATACTTATAGCAGACGCTGGCTGTCTTGTCAAATGCCGCTTTGCCCCCGGGCCACGTGGCTCCGCTTGCTCGCCGCTTGGATTGGGGGGGAGTTTCTGCTATACTTACCACACCCGGCGACGGGCCGGGGCGGGGGGGCAGGCAAACGCCAATGAAAGCCAAGAGCTATTTCAGGCCGTGCATTGACAGGATGTCGGGCTACACGCCCGGCGCGCAGCCGCCCGGCCCCATTTACGCCAAGCTGAATGCCAACGAAAACCCCTATCCGCCCTCGCCCAAGGTGCTGGAGGCCTTGCGCGCGACCGCCGATGAGAGCCTCCGCCTCTACCCCGACGCGATGGCCACCCCGCTCCGCGAGCGGATCGCCAGATACCACGGCCTGTCTCCTGCCCAGGTGCTTGTGGGCAATGGCTCGGACGATCTGCTGACGATGATTCTGCGCAGCCTCGTGGGTCCCGGTGAGCTCGTGGTTGCGCCCCATCCCACGTACCCGCTCTACGAGGTGCTCGTCGAGATACAGGACGCGCGGATGCGCTGGGTGGACTTCCCGCCGGACTTCTCGCTGCCCGAGGACCTCGCGCAGCCCGGGGCGCGGGTGACCTTCGCCTGCAACCCGAACTCGCCCTCGGGCACCTGGGTGGAGCCGGCCGCGATTGCGGGCCTCGCGAGCCGCGTGGACGGCGTTCTGGTGGTGGATGAGGCGTACGTGGATTTCGCGGAGGGGAACTGCCTGGGGCTTCTGGGCCATTTCCCCAACGTCATCATCCTGCGCAGCTTCTCGAAGTCCTTCTCGCTCTGCGGGGTGCGTCTCGGCTACGGGCTGGCCAGCGAAGAGATCATCCGGGGGCTGGCCAAGGTGAAGGACTCGTACAACGTGAACCGCTTCGCCATCGCGGCCGGGGTAGCGGCGCTGGACGACGTGGCGCACATGCGGGCCAACGTGGCGCGCATCCGCCTCGAGCGCGAGCGGCTGAGCGCCGCGCTGCGCGCGATGGGGCTGTTCGTCTACCCGTCGCAGACCAACTTCGTGTCGGTCGTCTGCACCGAGCCTTCGCCCCGCGACTTCGCCGCGGCGCTCCAGCGCGACGGCATCCTCGTCCGCACCTTCGGCGACCCGAGGCTGAAAGACTGGCTCCGCATCTCGGTGGGCACCCCGGAGCAGACCGATCGCATTCTGGCGGGCATCGAGCGCACTCTCAGGGGCACGAGACCATGACGAACGTTCCGAACCGCAGCGCCACGGAGAGCCGGAAGACGCGGGAGACCGACGTCGCCGTGGCCCTGAACCTCGATGGCGAAGGCCGCACCCGGATCGCCTCGGGCATCGGGTTCCTGGACCACATGCTCGATCTCCTGGGCAAGCACGCGGGCCTCGACCTGGAGATCAAGGCGACAGGCGACACCCACGTGGATGCGCATCACACGGTGGAGGACGTGGGCATCTGCCTCGGGAAAGCCCTGGCGGCGGCCCTGGGCGACAAGCGCGGCATCCGCCGCTTCGGGTTCGCCAGCGTGCCCATGGATGAGGCGCTCGCCGAGGTGAGCCTCGACCTCAGCGGCCGCCCGTTCCTCGTGTTCGCCGCGGCGTTCCCCACCGAGAAGACAGGAGCCTTCGATGCGCAACTGGTCGAGGAGTTCCTCCGGGCGCTGGGCGGGAATGCGGGACTCACCCTCCACGTGCGGGTGCCCTATGGGCGCGACACGCACCACATGGCAGAGGCGATCTTCAAGGCCCTCGCGCGCGCGCTGCGCGAAGCGGTGGCCAGGGACCCGCGCGTGTCGGATGTTCCCTCCACGAAGGGCGTTCTGTGAGGAGAGCAGCGGACGTGCAGAAGGCCATTCTGGTGATTGATGACGACCCCGGCCTGCGCGGCCTCCTCGAGGAGTTCATGGCCAAGGACGGCTACCGCGTCGTCACCGCCGACTGCGGGCGCGAGGGCATCGCCGCCATCGAGCGGGGCCGCCCCGACCTGGTTCTGCTGGATATCCAGATGCCCGGGATCAACGGCCTCGAGGTGCTCGCCACGATCCGCCGCAAGCACGCCGACCTGCCGGTGATCGTGATCACAGGATACGGCTCCGAGGAGATCGTCACGCAGGCCATCCGCGCCGGAGCCGACGACTACCTCGCCAAGCCGCTGCGTCTTCGCACGGTGTGTGCGCGCGTGCGCGCCGCGCTGGAGCGCGCCGCCCTCCGAGACGACGCACGAGGCGCCTCCGAGGCGAAAGCAACCCGCGCATGCCAGGCGGCTGCCGAGGTGCTCGGAGCGCTGGGCGATGACCTCGCTCAGGCAGGAGTGCATGGCCTTCCCCTGGAGCGTCTGCGGCAGCTTCAGCGGGCGCTGGCCGCAGCCGATGCCGCCGCCATTGCGTCGTTGGCCGCCGGCGTTCGGAAGGCGGGCGCTTAGGGCCTCCGGGGAGGGAGGAGGGAGCGGAGCTTCTCCCAGGGGTCCTCCGGCTCCTCAGTCCTACAGGAACAGGGGCCCTCGTTGCGGTTGTGGCCGCACTGGGGGCAGAGGCCCTTGCAGTCGGTGCGGCAGAGCGGCTTCATCGGCAGTTCCAGAAGCAGGCACTGGCGGATCTCCTCCGTCAGGTCCACCGTCATCTCCGTGTAGAAGTTCACCCGCTGATCGCCCCACTCGAAGTCGCGGCGGCCCATGCGCTGGCCGTAGGCCCCTGTTTCCGGCACGAAGAGCGCCTCGAACTCCCCTCGCAACTCCACCGGCACGGGGTCCAGGCACCGGCTGCACTCGGCCGTGGCCACCGTGCTCGCCCTGCCGTTTGCCAGAACATCCTCCTGCATTCGGGTGACCGTGACGGACACCTGGACGCCGTGCTCGAACACCGTGTGCTCGGCGATGAGGTCCAGCTCGCCCGGCGCCAGGGTGGCATCCAGCGTGGTCGGGCGGTCCGCCAGCGACGGGACAGCGATCTTCATCTCCGTGCCTCGCTCCTCAGCTTCACATGTCCACGTGATTCCGTATAATGAGCATCGTAGCAGATAGGGCAGTTTCCTTCCAGCGATTCTGGAGGCACCGCAGGTGAACGGATACGAACGGGTCCGCACCGCGCTCGAGCGTCGCACGACGCCCGACCGCGTGCCGATGATGGAGCTGGTGATTGACGAGGCGGTCATGGAGGCCATCTACCCGGGCTGCAACTACTACGAGTTCGCCGACCGCTTCGGCCTCGATGCGGTGGGCCTCAACCGCTCGACCTGGGAGAAGACCCAGGTCCACTGGGTGGACGAGGAGAAGAAGCTGTTCCGGGACAAGTGGGGCGTGCTGCGGGGCTTCACCGCCGAGTCGTCGCCCTATCCCGTCGAGGCGCCCATCCGGACGCCCGAGGACCTCAAGCACTACACGCCGCCCGACCCCAATGGCCCCGAGGCTCTCGGCCATCTGCCCGAGGTCGTCGCCCGCTACAAGGGCCAGAAGGCTATCTTCTTCATGGCGCGCGACTCGTATTTCAACCCCGCTCACATTCGCGGCGTCGAGAACTTCCTGATGGACATCGTGCTCAACCCGCGCCTGGTGCACGATCTCATCGAGGTGTGCCAGAGCCACGACCTGGTGCAGATTCGCCGGGCCGCGGCCGCAGGGGCCGACTTCATCGTGCTGGGCGACGACTATGCGGACAAGAACTCGCCCTTCATGTCCCCCGCGCACTTCCGCGACCTGTTCCTGCCCGGCCTCAAGCGGGCGGTGGATGCGGGGCACGAGGCGGGCGCCTTCGTGATCAAACACACCGATGGCAACATCAACCCGATTCTCGACATGATCGTGGAGACCGGCGTGGACGGCCTGCACGCCATCGAGCCGCCGGCGGGCATGAGCCTGAAGGCGATCCGCGAGCGCTACGGCAACCGCCTGTGCCTGTGCGGCAACGTGGATTGCGGCCCGCTGCTCACCTGGGGCACGCCCGGGGAGGTCAAGGCCGCCGTCCGCCAGTGCTTCAGGGACGCGGCCCGCAGCGGCGCCTACGTCCTCGCCAGCTCCAACTCGATCCACTCGTCGGTGAAGCCCGAGAACTTCGTCGCCATGCGCGAGGCGCGCGATGAGTTCGGGACCTATCCCCTGAAGCTGTGAGGAGACCGCGATGCAATGGCACGGCTGTTGGCTCGGGGTAGCTGCCGTGGCGCTTGCGTTGGTGGGCTGCGCGCCGTTCGCCGGACGGCCCCGGCGGCCGCTGGTGCTCGTGCGAGACGGAAGGCCCGAGGCGGCGATTGTGCTCGACGCGACGCCCACGCGGGCCGCCCAACTTGCGGCCTTCGAGCTTCAGTACCACGTGCGGAAGATCACCGGCGCGCTCCTGCCCATCGTGAAGGGGCAAGACGCGGGGCAGAGCCGCCCCGTCCACAGCGTCAGAATCTGGGTCGGCGATACGGCGCGAGCGAGGGAGCTGGGCCTCACGCGCGAATCGCTCAGGACCCAGGAGTACGCCATCCGCCTGCTCCCCGGCGAGCTCATCCTCGTCGGACGCGACAAGGACGACCGCGGCGCGGTGACGTACGATGGCGACAACCCCGCCGTCTGCGAGGGCCTGCCCAGCTTCTGGGACGAGCAGGCGACCCTCTATGCCGCCTACGACTTCCTCGAACGCTTCTGCGGCGTCCGATGGCTCAACCCCACCGACTTCGGCACCATCTGCCCCCAGGCCAGGACCCTCGTCGTCATGGGGCGCGACGTGCGGCGCAAGCCCTTCTTCGCCTTCCGCGACGCCATCGGGGCCTTCGGCGACAACCCGTCATTCTACGACCAGACAAGCACCTTCTGGAACCGCGGCTCGGCCCAGTACGCCGCCTATGAGGCCGCTGCCTACCCCGCGCTGCGCGAACGCAACCCCGACCCGAACCGGTTCGCCCTCGCGCGCCGCCATGCGGCCCACCTCTTCCTCCTGCGGATGCGCAACGGCGGCGAGGTGAACCGCTGCAACCACTCGCTCTACGGCTACTACCACCGCTTCTGGGAGAAGAGCAGCGACCTCGCCGCCGCCAGGCTCTTCGTGGCCCGCAAGCCCGAGATGTTCGCCCAGGGCTACGACAAGGAGGCCACCCCGCCCCAGATGTGCTATACCAGCCGCGCCCTCATCGAGCAGCTCGCCCAGGACGCCCGCGACTACTACGACGGCAAGGCCACAGGCCGCGACCAGGGCATCTTCTGGAACCCCACGCTCCCCAACCAGTTCCCCGTCGAGCCGATGGACAACTCCTCCTTCTGCAAGTGCGTCGCGTGCCAGAAGCTCCTCGCCCCCAGGGCTGAGGGCGGGTTCTACTCCACCGGCGTCCACAGCGACTACTTCTTCCACTTCGTCAACGAGGTGGCGAAGGAACTGCACAAGACCCATCCCGACAAGGGCCTGGTGACGCTTGCCTACGCGAGCCACGCGGCGCCGCCCACGCGGGTCAAGCTCGACCCCAGCATCGCCGTCCAGTTCTGCTTCGCCTGCAACCGCGCGCCGCACGACCGCCGCCAGTACGAGCACGAGATTCGCCTCCTTGAGGAGTGGGCGAAGGACCGCGAGCGCCCCCTCTACCTCTGGCTCTACTACACCTTCCCCAAGGAGTTCGCCGACAACGGCAAGTACCACTGCTTCCCCGGCTTCTTCGCCCACACCATCGGTGAGCAGATGCGTCTCTTCGCACGCCTTGGCCTCCGCGGCATGTTCCACTGCGGCTACGGCCAGGACGTGGAGTCCTACGTCACCTTCAAGCTCATGGATGATCCGGCGCTCGACGTGGATAAGCTGCTTGACGAGTACTTCGGCGGCCTCTATGGCCCTGCCGCCGCGCCGATGAAGCAGCTCTACCTGGGCATCGAGGAGGTCTTCTGCGACCCCGCCAACTACCCGAAGGAGAGAGTCAGCGGCTCTGCGCTCTCCTGGGGCCATCTGGGCACCGAGGCCCGCATGATCGAGTTCGCCCGCCTGCTCGACAAGGCAAAGGCCGCAGCCGACCTGCCGCAGGTTGCGAACCTGCGGCAGGTCAGGGCGCGCATAGACCTCTTCGAGAAGGCCGTGTGGAGCTACATGGTCGCCGGCCGCGAGCAGTTCGTGAGCCGCCAGAAGGCGGCGATTCCGTCGCTCACGGCGCCCCGAGTGGGCGACGCCGGCGGCGACCCCTCGCGGGTGGAGTGGGCCAAGGCCGCGCCCCTTCAGGACCCCAGGCTGCCCACCCACTGGTATGACAGGGGAGGGGACAGGGCGTCGGCCCGCGCCCTCTCGGGCCGCATCGCGCACGACGGCCGCTACGTCTACCTCGAACTGGCCGACGCCTGCGACACGAGGAAACTGGTCACATCCGCCCAGGTCTTCCCCTACGACGACTGGGAGGTCTTCATCGCCGCCCAGCGCGCCGTGCCCTATCGCCAGTACGCCGTCAGCCCGAGCGCCCAGATCATCGCCCTCTCGCACGGCGAGGTGAACTTCCGCATGAACGTGCCCATCAGCGAGCACGGCGTGCGAGCCGCCTCCGACACCACGGCAGCCGACAGGTGGGTCACGCGGCTGGCGATTCCTCTCTCGGGAGCCATCCCTGGAGGAGTGAAGCCTGGGGGAAAGCTCTACCTCAACGTCATCCGAGTCACCTCTCCGGCCCTCAGCGGCGCGGGGGGACTCGGCATTGACACCTGGGTGAGCTTCTGCACGGTCCACGAGGCGGACCGGCTGGCCAAAGTGCTTCTGGAGCCATGACCCAGGCTCACGCGCCTACTGGCACGAATCGTTCACCTTGGCCGCGACAGCGCCCGGCATGTCCATGCGCGGCTTCTGAGCCAGCATGGCTCGCAGCGGCTCGAAGCACTTGAGGAGGAGCTGGTAGTCGGGGTCGTCTTTGGTGGTGAAGACGGGCTTCTTGCACGACTCACGGCCGCCGGCCGCCTTGGCGAGGGGGGCGACGAGGAAGTCATTCAGCTCAGGCTCGGTGATGCGGATGTAACCGCGCTGCGGCACGCCCTTCTGGTGGCACTCGGCGCAGCGGCGCTGGGCGACTTCGGCCAACTTGGCCTTCAGGTCGCTCGGCACGAGGCGCCGCCCGCCCTCGGTGTCTGGATAGGCCATGTCGTACGTGGAGTAATAGGGGATGTTCAGATCAATCCAGGTGAAGAGGCGGCGGCGCTCGGCGTCCGACAGGGCGAAGCGCGGCTTGCCCTCCTGGTCCACGTGCCCGCCCATGAGGATGGGCGTGAGCTTGCTGGCGGGCGAGCCCCAGGTCTTGGGCGCGATCTGGAGGATGTTCGCCTCATGGCCGTTGCACGTGTTGATCCAGCTCACGTAGCCTTGACTCAGCGTGTCGTACGAGACGCTGAACCACTCGGTCTTGCCGCCCGTGAGGTCCACGCGCTTGGGCGGCTCGACGCCGCTGTGGCACTTGACGCAGTGCCTGTCGAGCACAGGCTGAACGATGCGTGAGTAGTCGAAGTGCTCCGTGCCCCACTCGGGCGCCGCGAGGGCCTCGGGGGGGCGGCTGATGGCCAGAGCCTGATGCGTCCTGGGCGTGGCATTGCGAGGCTCGTGGCAGCCGATGCAGCCGCGGCGCTCGCCGGGCACGAAATGCGTGAAGCTGCGCATGCGTTGCACCGCCTGGCCGCTCTCGTCGAGGGCAAGGAAGTAAATGGGCACACCGGTAGGCACCTTGAAGTGCGCCGAGCCGTCGGCCTCGACCTGGGCATAGCCCCACACCTTCTTCGGGGCGTAGGTGGCGCCGCACGAGATGACAGGGCGCTGGAAGCCGAAGCCCAGGACCTGCGTGCGGATGCTCTTGGCCAGCTCTTGCACGACGGCGATCTGCTTCACGCTGCCGCGCTCGACGGCTGGCGTGAGGCCATCGTAGATGTCCAGGATGTAAACCGCTGCTTCGGCGGCCGCTGCGGCGGGGCGCTTCTCGTCTGGCTGCTCGAGTTCAGGGACAGTGCTGGGGGCAAGGACGGGTGGCACAGGCCTTGGGCGCAGGGGGATCGGGTTGTAGAGGCCGAAGCGGCCCTCCCGCGCCTTGACCATGGCCCACTTGCCCGAGCGCGAGCCGACGCAGATGCTGCCCTTCTTCGACACGAGGAAGTGCTCGGGGTCAAGGGGATACGGGTTCTCGTAGGGGCCGCGCACGTGGTTGCCGTCGCCGCGGTGGGCGATGCCCAGGTTCACCTCGCCCGTGAGATTCAGCATCGCCTCCTGCGCGTCGAGGCCGCGGTTGCGGTTGATCACCCCCACGCCGCCGCGAATGGGGCCATTGTGGGCGGTGAGGGTCGAGAGGACCTCGGTGGTGCCCGGTATGCCCCGCACCTCGAGCAGGCTGGCGGGGCTGAGCACGCCGTTGCCGTAGAAGACGTTGAGGTTCGTGCCATCGGGGTGAATGGTCCACACGCTCTGGATCGGGATGGCCGGCTTGTCCACGTACTCCCAGCGCGAGTAGATGATGCGGCCGTCGGGCAGCACGCTGGGCGTGAAGTCGTTCACGTAGTTGGCCGAGAGGCGCTGCATGTTCCTGCCGTCGCGGTCCATGCGGTAGAGCGCGCCGGCCGGCGTCACCCAGCACAGCGGCACGATGGCGGCCCGGGTGGAAATGAACGCGATGCCGCCGTCGGGGAGGCAGGCGACGTTGTAGTCGTGGCACTCGCCGTCGGTGAGCTGCGTGAGGCCCGTGCCATCCGCATTGACGCGGTAGATGTGGTAACCCAGATTCCCTTCCTTGCGCCAACTGAACACGATCTCCTTGCCGTCGTAGGAGACATCGAGGTCCTGAATCTGGCCCTGGGGCGAGGCCACGAGTTCCTGGAGCTTGCCGTCCGGACGGGCAGGGGAGAGGATGTACAAGCCGCCACCGGGCGAGAAGCCCTCGGCGCAAGCGGTGTAGACGTGCGACGGGTTCAGCTCATTGCGCTGGACGACGGCCAGCTTGTCGAAGCCCAGCCTGCCGTCGGCCACGGCCTGGGCCAGCTCGGGCGACTCCTCGGGCACCACGGCCGCGGCGATCGAGTGCACCTTGGCCAGGGCTTCTTTGGACGGGCTTTCGGCGTAGACCTCGATCTCCGATGCCCCAGGGTTCATGCCGCCGTACGAGCTGAGGAACTTGATCGTGATCTTCCGCACCGCGGCGGCCTGCACCTTGATCCGCTGAGGCTGGGCGTCCAACGCCAGCGTGCCTCTGGCGGCCACGGCGGGATTGTCGTCGAGGCGGACCTCGTAGTCCTTCCAGCCCTCCTCCAGGAACCAGGCGGTGCGTGCGTAGTACACGATCTCGGCGACCTTGACGGGCTCGGCCCACTCGAGGGTGAAGGTGGAGCCGTTGCGCTCCAGGTCGCCCTTCACAGCCCAGGCTTTGCCGACATCTTCGTGCGAGAGCGGCTCGGGCACCACTCCATCAGTGGCGAACTTCGCCAGGTACTGGTTCGAGTATTCCGTCGTGGCGCTCGCCTTGGCCTTGCGGGCGAGGTTCTCGGGCCCCGGCGGCGCGGCGGCAACGGCGGCGGCTGCGACGAAGAACGACAGCGCGGATGCAAGCTTCATGGCGATCCCCTGGCATGGCCTCGGAGGCGGACACGCTCTAGAGAGCAGTATACCGCCTGGGCGTGCCGCGGTAAAGGGCTTTTGACTCGCGGGCGCGCGCATCGTATAATCCAGCCTCCACACGAGGAGAGCCCATTGAGCGCGGACTTCGGGGCACTGCGGGCGCTGGCCGAGGAGCACGGCCAGGGCCATATCTTCCGCTGGTGGAACGAGCTGGACGCGACTTGGCGCGCGTACCTGCTCGAGCAGGTGGCGGCGCTGGATTTCGCCGAGCTGGGCCGTCTGATCGCCGCATTTGTGCTGGCGCCGCACACGCCCGATTTCGGCGAACTCAAGCCCGCGCAGCCGGTCAGCGTGCCGGACACGCCCGAGGGGGAGGCGGCCCGGCGGCGCGCCACGGCGATCGGGGAGGACGCGATCCGCGCCGGCCACGTGGCTGCCCTGGTGGTGGCGGGCGGCCTCGGCACGCGCCTCCGCTACATCCCGCCCAAGGGCACGTATCCCGCAGCACCGATCAGCGGCAAGACCCTCTTCCAATTGCACGCCGAGAAAATCCTCGCCACCAGCCGCCGCTACGGCGTACGCATCCCCTGGTACATCATGGTCAGCGAAGCGACCGATGCGCCCACCCGGGCCTACTTCGAGGAGCACGGCTACCTGGGCCTCCCGCGGGACGACGTGTTCTTCTTCAGCCAGGCCTTGTCGCCTTCGGTGGACAAGGCCGGCAAGCTTCTGCTGGCGGAGAAGGGCGCCCTTGCGATGAGCCCCAACGGCCACGGCGGGGTGCTTCAGGCGCTTCACGCCAGCGGCGCGCTGGAGGACATGCAGCGCCGCGGCATCCGTGAGATCTCGTACTTCCAGGTGGACAACCCGCTCATCAAGGCGATTGACCCGACGTTCATCGGCTACCACATCGAGCGCGGCTCCGACTTCGCCAGCAAGGCCCTGCCCAAGCGCGATGCCAACGAGGGGCTCGGGGTCTTCTGCTCGCGCGACGGCCGCCTCCACGTGATCGAATACAGCCACCTGCCCGACCGGTACAAGTACGCCACCAACGAGCGCAACGAGCTGGTCTTCCTGGCCGGCAGCATCGCGATCCACGCCATCAACGTGGCCTTCTTCCGCCGCGTGGTCGCGGCGGGCGTGGACCTGCCCTACCACCCGGCCCTCAAGCGCATCAAGTTCCTCGACGATGCGGGGCGCCACGTGGACCCCGACGCGCCGAACGGCTACCGGTTCGAGAAGTTCATCTTCGACGCCATCCCCTACGCCAAGAGCACGCTGGTGCTGATGGTGGACCGAGCCGAAGAGTTCGCCCCGATCAAGAACAAGGAAGGGGAGGACTCGCCCGCCACGGCCCGCCAGGCGCAGATCAACCTCTTCGGACGCTGGCTCGAGCAGGCTGGGTTCGGCGTGCCGCGCGATGCCCGGGGCGACGTGGCGGTGCCTATCGAAATCTCCCCGCTTGTGGCGCTGGACGCCCAGGAACTGCGTCAGAAGCTGCCCAAGGACCTCGACCTCTCGCGCGGCCTCAACCTTCAGCCGTGAGGCGCCCCCCGAGCCTGTCGAAGAGGTTGAATTGTGATGGCCTTTCGGCTATAGTGAACCTCAAGGTCAGGCGCACCGTGCGCGCTTTCCGGCAGGAGGACGGTATGGGGACCAGCCGGCCATCTGCTCTGGCCGTTGCGCTCGCCTGCACGCTCGCCGCGGCAGGCTCGCCCGGGCTGTGCGAGGGCGTGGAGGCGGCCGGCCCGAAGACGGTCCGCGTGGTCGAGGTGCGGCTCGAAGGCGACATCGCCGAGCAACGCCAGATGGAGCCCCTGCTCGGGCCACGCGAGCACCTGCTCCACGAGTTCACTGCCTCTATACGCAAAGCGGCCAAGGATGACGAGGTGCAGGCCATCCTGCTGCACCTGAACCACCCGACTCTGGGCCTGGCGAAGCTTCAGGAGTTGCGCGATGCCCTCGAGGAGGTGAAGGCCGCCAGGAAGCGCGTCTACTGCTATCTGGAGGCGTGCAGCAACACCGACTACGCGCTGGCATGCAGCGCCCACCGGATTTGTGCGGCACCAGGGGGCATGATCCTGCTGACGGGCATGAGGGCCGAGGCGACCTTCCTCAAAGGCCTCCTCGACTGGGCCGGCATCCAGGCCGAGATCATCCACTTCGGCAAACACAAGTCGGCCGGCGAGCCGTTGACCCGCGACTCGATGTCCGAGGAGCATCGCGCGGTCCTCAACGAGCTTCTGGACGACCTCTATGCCCAGTTCGTCGCCCTGATCGCCTCGGGGCGCAACCTGCCCGAGATCAAAGTGAAGGAGGCGATAGACGGCGGGCCGTACTGCGCCAAGGACGCCAGGATTTTCCACCTCATTGACGAGGTGTCTTACTTCGACCAGTTCATCGAATCGATCGGCAAGGACCTGGGCGGCAAGGTGACCCTGGTGAAGGGCTATCACCGCCTGGGCGACCGGGGCACCGACTTCAGCGAGGTGAACCTGTTCACGTTCTTCGCGGCCCTGAAGCCGAAGCCGGATATCCCGGCCACCGATCGTCCGAAGATCGCGATCGTGTACGCCAGCGGCATGATCGCCGAGGGCGAGAGCGCGTTGCTCCCCGGCGGCGTGGTCACCGCGGCCGAGATGCGCAAGGCGTTCGAGGCGATTCGAGCCAACCCCACGGTGCGGGCCGTAGTCCTGCGGGTAGACAGCCCCGGCGGCTCCGCCCTGGTGTCGGACCTCATCTGGCGCGAGGTCGAGCGCACCCGCAAGGCGGGAAAGCCGGTCATCGCCTCCATGTCGGACGTCGCGGGCTCGGGCGGTTACTATATCGCGATGGGCGCGGATGCCATCGTGGCGCAGCCCGCCACGATCACAGGCTCGATCGGCGTCCTGGGAGGCAAGCTGGTCCTCCGAGGGCTGTATGACAAGATCGGCGTGAAGAAGGAGATGCTGACCCGCGGCAGAAACGCGGCCCTCTTCTCCGACTACTCGCCCTTCTCTGACCACGAACGCGATCGGGTGAAGGCCCTGATGCAGGACATCTACGCCGACTTCGTGCACAAGGCAGCCCTCGGCCGCAAGATGCCCGATGAGAAGATGCAGGCGCTGGCCACAGGGCGCGTGTGGACGGCGCGCACGGCGAGGGAGCTGGGCCTTGTGGACGCCTTGGGCGGGCTGAGGGAGGCGTTCGACCTCGCGGCCGCCAAGGCGGGCCTCAAGGGCAAGGACGTTCAGCCCGTCATCCTTCCCAGAGAGAAGAGCTTTCTCGAAGCGCTGTTCGGGTCCGCCGGCTCGGCCGTCGAACCGGCCTCTTCCGCCCTCGCGCCCCGCCTGCTGCACCCCGCCAGGCCGTACGCGGCGTTGCTCGAGGCGCTCCGCGACGGCAACGTGTTGGCCGTCATGCCTTACCTCATCGAGGTCCGCTAGATGCCGAAGACGGACAAGGAATTCGCGCTGCTCGCGATCTCGATGAAATACCTCACGCAGGAGCAGGCGGAGGAGTGCCTGCGCCTGGTGGCCAAGGCCAACGAGATGGGCCTCAGCGAGACGCTGCCCGAGGTGCTCATCAAGAAGGGCTACCTGAATCGCGCCCAGGAAGCCGCGATCACCCAGGCGCTCAACCAGCCCCGCATCAGCCACATCGGCAAGTACACGCTCATCGCCCGCATCGGCCAGGGCGGAATGGGCACCGTCTACAAGGCCCGCCAGGAGAGCCTGGACAAGGTGGTGGCCGTCAAGGTCATGGCCCCGCGTCTCGCCCGCCAGCGCGACTTCGTCGAGCGCTTCATCCGCGAGGCCCAGGCCTCGGGCCGACTCAACCACCCCAACATCGTGCAAGCCATTGATGCCGGGGAGGCCGACGGCTACTACTACTTCGCCATGGAATACGTGGATGGCGAGAACCTCCGGAACATCCTGGAGCGCGACGGCAAGCTCTCGGAACGCCGGAGCCTCGAGATCTGCGCCGCCATCGCCACGGCCCTCGAGCATGCCCACAAGCACAACATCGTCCATCGCGACATCAAGCCCGACAACATCTTCATCGCCAAGGACGGCACGCCGAAGCTGGGCGACCTGGGCCTCGCCAAGGAGATCCGCACCGACAAGGCCATCACCCAGGCCGGCATTCCGGTGGGCACGCCCTACTACATCTCCCCCGAGCAGGTCCGCGGGCAGGAGGACATTGACGGCCGCGCCGACATCTATGCCCTCGGCGCCACCCTGTACCGGATGGTCGCCGGCGACGTGCCGTACGACGGCCCCACCGGCGCCGTGGTGATGACCAAGCACCTCAACGACCCGATCCCCGACCCTCGCAAGAACTCGCCACAGCTCTCCGAGGACGTGGTCTCGATTATCCACCACTGCATGCAGAAGAAGCGCGACGACCGCTATCGGAACGCGTGGCAACTCCTCGACGACATCGAGGCGGCCCTGGCGGGCAAACCCCTGCGTCACGCCACGAAGCCGCAGCTCAGGGCCGCTGCCCTCGCCGACCGCCTGGCGCAGCGCCAGGCGGCAGACGCCGCCACCAAACGCAAACTCCTCATCGGAGGCGCCGCCGCGGCCGTCCTCGTCCTCCTGGTGGTCCTCTTCGCCGTTCTGGGCAGGAAGGGCGAGCAGCCGCCCGCCCAGGCCAGCGCGCCCACGCCGAAGACGGCAACCCCGCCGCCGCGCGACCCAAAGGAGACGAGGAAGGCCCCGCCGCCAAGGACCTCCACGCCGACAAAGGTTGCGGCCAAGCCGGACGCCAAGGTGGTGCTCCAGGAGTTGACGGCGTTCGCCCGCGACTCGGAGGACCGCAGCGACATCGAGAAGCGCCTCACCGATTTCACGCTCACGCAGTATCCCGGCACGCCCGAGGCTGCCCAGGCAAGAGCCCTCCTGACCGACCTCAAGGCGCGCTGGAAAGCCGAGGACGACTTCAAGGCGAGCCTCCTCGACCACATCGCTCAGCATCGCTTTCCCGAGGCCCGGGCCGCGCTTCAGGACCCTCCTCTGAAGGAGAAGACCCAGAAGACCAAGGCGATGCTCGACGATCTCGCGGCCCAGCTCGCCCGCGCGGAGGCCAGCTATGTGGCCTCCGAGGCCAGCAAGGGCGAGGAACTGATCCGCCAGGGCGACCTCGCCGCCGCCAAGGCGCTTTTCGAAGGCCTGGCGAAGCTGGGCCTGCCCGAGGCGGTGGAGGCCAGCAAGGCTGCTCTCCCCAAGATCGCCGACCTCGTAGCCGCGCGCGAGCAGCGCGCGGCGCAGCGCGAGTTTGCCGCGGCGGTGGTCCAGGCCGCCCCCCTCGTCGGCGCGGGCAAGTTCCAGGAGGCTCGCGCCGTGTTCGACCCCGCCAGGGCAGGAACCAACAAGGCGCTCGCCGACCTCTTGGCGGCTGGGCAGAGCGACGTTGACCGCATCGCGGCGCTCTTCGAGGACGTGACCCGCGACTTGGCCGTCCGCGCAGCCAACAAGGGCCGCGCCCTGGTCAAGGGCATCGGGCGGCCCATCGCGAAAGTGGAGGACGGCATCCTGCACTCGACCCTTGGCGGGAGCTTCCCGATCGCGCAGTTGCGGACGGTGGACCTGGACCGCGATGAGTACAACTGCCTCAAGGGCAAGAAGGTGTTGCTGGGGCTGGTCGAGCTGTACCGCGGCGACTGCGAGGCCGCCAAGGGCCTCTTCGGCGAGCACGCGCCGAAGCCCCCGGACGCCGACACGGCGAGATGGCTCCAGCAACTCGAGTGGGTGGAGGCCATCGCCAAGGAGGGGCAAGCAGCCGAGCTTCTGGCCGAGGCCGGCCGCCTTGCCGAGCAGGGCAAGTGGAAGGAAGCCAGCGACGCCCTGGCCAGACTGGGCGACCAGTTCGGCAACACCGCCTGCGTTGAGAAGAACCGAGCCGCCATCGGCGACCTCAACAAGCGCGTGGCCGATGCCATTGCCGCCACAGTCCGCAAGGACGAGGCCATTCGGCCCTTCATTGACATCACCGAGAAGGCTGGCGATCTCGCCAAAGCGGTGAAGACCTTCAAGCCCGTGGGCGGATGGGTGATGGACATTGACAACGACGGCATGCTCGACATCGCCTTTGACATCCGTCGCAAGCCCGGCGACTCGCCCCTCGTGCCCGTGTTCCGCAACGAGACCAAGCCGGGCGGCGAGATCGTCTTCCGCGACATCACCGAGCAGGCGGGGATTGACACGGGCGACGAGCCGATCTGCTGGGCCGACCTCGATGGGGACGGCGACCTCGACGTCGTGTGCCGGGGCCTCTGGAGCGGCGCGGGGGCGGCTCGTCAGCGCGACCCCAAGAAGCTGGCCCTCTACGAGAACGTGGGGAAGGGCACGCCCATGTTCCGGCTCGACCCTGCGCGCTGCCTCGTGCCCGAGATCGCGAAGGCAGGCGCCTATGCGAACTACGGCTTCGCCAACATCGGCGTGCTGGATGCCAACGGGGACGGCCGCCCCGACATCTTCGGCGAGTATGTCGGCCCCTTCCGCACCCTGATCCTCTTCGGCTCCGTGCGCGGCAAGCCGTTCGTCTTCGACGACGTCACCGAGCAGGTCGGCTTCCTCGTCAAGAAGGGCAGCGGCTTCGAAGCCCCCAGTTTCCTCACGGGCAAGGCCTGGCCGCAGTACGTCGTGTTCGACTGCGACGGCGACGACCTTCAGGACATCCTCTACAACTCCGATGGCCCCATCCTGCTGCGGAACGGCGGCCGTCGCGGCTTCAGCGCCGTGCCCGCGGCCGCCCTCTCGTACGAGACGTACCCCTCGCCAGCGACGGGCAATAGCCCGCTCATCATCCCCGCCGTGGCCGACTACAACAATGACGGGAAGACCGACATTTTCGTCCCCCAAGCGCAGGCAAAGAATCTCCTGATGCAGGGGCAGGGCGACGGGACGTTCAAGGACGCGCTCAGCACCACAGGCCCCATGGCCACCGACAAGAACGACAGCCTCTGGGCCACCTGGGGCGACGTGAACAACGATGGCCTGCCCGACCTCTTCGTGTGCAATGCCAGCGAACGGAATCGCCTGTACATCCAGAAGGGAAACCACGCCTTCGCCGACAAGGCCGACGAGTACGGCACGACGGGCGAACGGGGCGAGAAAACCAATTTCGCTCTCTTCGCCGACTTCGACCGAGATGGCGACCTCGATATGATCGTGCTCCGCGACAACGGCCGCAGCCAGCTCCTCCTGAACCCGTTCGTCACGGGGCAGAATCGCTACTACGTCAGCGTCCTCGTTCGCGCCCCGCTCGGGGCGCTCGGAGCGAAAGTCACCCTCTACCGGCTGCCCGACCAGGTGGTCGGGTTTCAGCAGGTGTGCCGCGTCGAGGGTTACAACCGTCAGACGCCGCGCGAAGCCTTCTTCGGGGTCGCAACTGCCGGCGAGTACGGCGTCAAGGTCGTCCTGAGCAATGGCACGGTCATCCGGCAGCGCCTCACTATCAAGCCCGACTCGCGCAACGAGGTCATCATCGGCAGGGAGGCGCGATAGGCGTCCTGCCCCCTGGCCGAGCGCCCGAAGGGGGATTGACAAGCGCGGGACCGAGCGTTGGACTAGAGGTGGCATCACGCAGAGGCCGTGGGTATGTGCTCGCGCACTCTGCGCAGGCTTCAAGGAGAAGGGAATGGCCACGAAGCTGAGGGTGGTGGGGGTGCTGCTGCTGGTGGTGGGGGGCGGGCTTGGGGCCTTCGCCCTGACCTCTGGCCGGGGCGGGGCCCGAGGAGAGCCGACCTGCCGCATGCAGGTCAAGGACAGAGTCATCACCGGCGCCTACAAGTCCTATGGCCTGAAGGACTGCGTGGTGCCCATGTGGCTGGCGAAGACCGTCTTCCGCAACGGCACCGACGGTCGCATCACGAAGCTGAAGTTCCGCTACAAACTTGGCGAGTACGCGGATTGGACCTCCTGGCACCAGTACGAGGCCGTGGACCCGACGCAGACGGTGGTGGACCTCTACCACCCGATCCTGAGCAGCGCGTGCGCGAAGCTCACCAGCCGGGCGCCGGCCGAAATCCAGATGGAGTGCGAGTACCTCGACCCCGCAGGAAAGAAGCAAGAGATCCAGGAAACCAAGCAGATCACCCTGCTGGGGCGACACGAGTTCGTGTTCTCCGATCTCACGGCGGAGGAGCGCACGGCGGCGTTCCAGGACTTCGACACCTACTCGCCGCTCCTGGCCGCCTGGGTGTCGCGACAGGACGACCCCGTGTCGCGCCTTGCCTCGATGGCGAACAAGAAGGCCGGCGGCGTGGGCGCCTCGACGGATGACGAGAGCTGCATCAAGGTGATGAAAGAGCTCTATGACATCATGCGCACCATCCGCATCAGCTACCAGCACCCGCAGGCGCTGGCCGACCCGAGCATGTCCTACGACGTCAAGCTCGTGCAGAGCCTCCAGTATCCGCGGGACACGATCCAGAAGCGCAGCGGCACTTGTATTGACCTGGCCATTCTCTACGCCGCGCTGCTCAACTCGGTGAACATCACGCCCTACCTGGTGAGCATGGACGGGCATTGCTTCCCCATCGGCCAGACGCCGAGCGGCCGGCTCATCCCCGTGGAGGCTACGGGCGTCGGCGATGGCGGCGCCAAGTCCATGAACTTCGCTCAGGCCATCGAGAGCGGAATGAAGACCTGGAACAAGGTGAACGAGAACGGGCGCTTCAACCTCGTGAACCTGCGCGAATGCTGGGTGAACGGCGTGTCGAACCCCGAACTCGAGCCCCTGCCCGCCGACATCCTGGAGAAGTGGGGCGTGGTGGCCCTGGTGGACGGCGCAGACGAGGGGGGTGAGCGACGCCAGGTCGGCCCGACGCCGCCGCCTCCGCCGCCGCCCCAGAGCATTGCCGGCCAGTGGGTCTACAGCATCACCGCCCCCAATGGCATGGTCGCGCAGGGCCAGTTCCAGATCGCCATGCAGGGCAATCAGGTGGCGCTCATCGCAACCTCGGCCTACCAGATGCAGGGCCCCGACGGCATGATGCACCAGTTCACCGAACGCAACGACTTCACGGGCACCCTCACGGGACAGATGCTCGTGGTCACGTGCAATAACGCGGTGTACACGATGGATGGCATGCAGGTGCCGCCCCAGGGCCTTCCGCTGCGAATGACGATGGCCGTGGCGGCCGACGGCCGCTCGATGCGCGGGCAGGTTGTGAACTCCATGGGCATGATGGCGGGCATCACGGCCCAGCGCTGAACCCGGGGCCACAGCCCGCCAGTCTCAACATAGGAGCTGACAAATGACGCGACGACTGCACGGTGCGATCCCGCTCGTGGCACTTCTGTTCCTGGCTGCCGGAGCCGCGATGGTTCCCACGGCGGTTACGGGCGGCGAGATCCTCTACGACGGCGGCTTCACGCTCAAGCCCAACGGCGACATGGCCGTGGTGATCAAGCTCACGCTGCCCATGATGCAGTACCAGCGCCTGCGCGACAGCGTGTCGAACCTCTATCTCATGCTCCGCGACCTGGCCTCGAGCCGCGCCGACACGGAGGTGGTGGAAAAGAAGGCCGACTGGGACGATGCGAACCGGACCATCACGTTCTCCATGACGGTGCAGGGCGCGGCGAAGAACCTCGGCAATCGCTGGGAAATCCCCGTGGCGAAGGGCGCCATCTTCACCACCTTCAACGAGAAGGAACGCACGTTTTACTTCAGTGAGGCCGGCAGCGGCCCGATGGGCCCGGTGCGCGGCACCACCAAAGGCGTGCTTCCCGAAGGAGCCACGGAGGCCAAGTGGGACGAGGCGCGGCGCGTCGTCAGCTACGTCATGCCCGCGCCCAGAGCCGCGGGCGCTTCTCAAGGGGGCCTGCTCATTCCCGGCGCCGTCGTGGCCGCGGTGGGCCTGGTGCTCTTCCTCGGCTCGTTCCTTGCCGGCCCGAAGCGTGCGCCGGCCGTCGCCTGGCAGCAGGCGCCGCCTCCGCCGCCCGCGTCTGGCCAGTGACTCGTTCTCGGCGCCAAGGGCCTCCGGCCCGTGTCGAGGGCGGTTTGCCCTCATGTGTCGGTGCGATGCGCCGAGAGTGTGTTGGCATGCGCACGCTGAAGGTGATTCTCCTGGCGCTCCTTACGTGGGCGTGCTCGGCCGGGGGCTTCGCAGCCCAGGATGAGCTCGACGCCGCAGACGAGGCGGGAACCGGCACGCTCTTCCGCCTGGTCACCGCGGACCGGCCGAACGAGGGAATCGCGGGCCGCCTCTTCTGGCGGTCCGTCCCCGCCTACGTTGCCGCCGAGACCTGCCCCGTCCGCCTCCAGCTTGGTGGGGACGATGTGATCGCGCCCCGCGAAGCCCCCGACGAGGCGGGCGTGGGAATGCGGACCACGTATCCCACTCAGGGACGGCGGGAGGTGCGGGAGGGCGAGCACGTCCTCAGCCCCGGCAACATCCCCCTGTGGATGAAGAACGGGAGGCTCAGCTCCCCTCATCCCGCCATCCAGATCGCCAACGGCGAGGTCCGCATCCGGTGCGCGTGCGTGCGATTGGACGCGGTGGATGCGGGCGGGTCTCCTGTGCCGATTGCGGTCTCGCTGCGTTGGGGGCAACTCCCCCTGCTACGCCAGGAGGCGCGGTTCAACCCGCTGGCCATCTGGCTCCCCGTCGGGGTGAAGTACAACTCCAGCCTGGGAGACTTCACGGTCACGCCCGAGGGCAGGGTGGAGGCGGGGGCACTTGCCGAGGGGGTCGCTGTCGTCGGCAATGGCCTGCGCCTGACGCTCAGGGACACGCCGAAGGCCGCTGCCCAGCCGAGAGCGCCCGAAGGCAAGCTCTGGCTCGTCCCGCACCGACAACGAAGCGTCTTCGCCGACACGGAGGAGCCGGTCTTCGCCATCATCGTGTCGAGAGGGTTCCCCGGCGGGGAAGCCGTGGTGTCCTGCATCCCGGCGACGCCGGCCAACGCGCGAACGCTCCCTCTGGGCAAGGTGCCGCTGCCCGCGGTGGAACGCGCGGAGTTCGATTCGCGCGAGGTGCGGGTGCGGATGAGCGCCCTGCCGCCCGGTGATTACCGGCTGTGGGCGGAGGCGGGGGCCGCCAAGAGCGAGGCAATCTCACTCGCCATTGTCGCCTGGCCGTCGTCCCGACGCAGCCCCTTCTTCGTCCACACGATGAGCGGTTGCACGGGCTGCTGGCCGACGACGGACGAGGGGCTGGAGGTTCTGCGCCATGCGGGCGTCGAGATGGCCTCGTGCACGGGTCACACCAGCATTCTCGACACGAGAATGCCTCGCATAGACCCCGAGGCGCTGAAGCAGGTCGCCGGCCCGGCTGAACTCGCCATGCGCCAGGCGCCGAACGACGTGCTCCTCGAGCGAATGCTGCGCCACCAGATCGGCCTCATTGACCTCACGCCGCTGCGCGGGCCGGGCCTCTACCTCGAGACACTCTCCTATCACCACAGCTACAAGCCGTCAGTAGACCGCATGGTCCGCCACATGCAAGTCTTCACGCAGCAGACCGCCGACTACCCGTCCTTCCTCGGCGTCAACTACAGTTGGTTCCCCGCGCTGTTCGGCTACGCCGAGGGCGGCGTGCCGTGCGATGCGCACGTGGCCGACCGCAATCGCGCCCTCGCCGAGAACGTGGCCAAGGCGGGTTTCCGTAACCCGACCCGCGAGGAGCGGAAGTGGTACCAGGAGAACAAGTTCAGCGACGACCCCGCCGCGCGCGAGAAGGCGCGGAAGATCATGCGGGAGGCCGTGGACTACTGGCATGCCCAGTACCGTCTCGGTTTCGGCGTCCACAACAGGCTCTACAACGAGGCCGTGCGCCAGGCGAGGCCGGGCACCGTCTGCACGCTCTTCGAGAACGCCGGGCACGACGCAGGCAAGCCCACCCGCTACCTCTTCGGCGACATGAGCGCCTCGTGCTACGAGACCTACACCGACTTCGGCAACTGGCCGATGTCGGCCGGCTTCACCACCGACTGGGCGAAGGGGAACTTCCCCGGCCAGCCGGTCTGGGTCACCACCTGCTGGGGCACGTCGTCGGAGGGGAAGATGAAGGACCTCTTCCACGCCTTCGGGCGCGGCCTCGACGGCGGCGGGGTGCCGATGCAGGCCGAGTTCGGCCTCGAGGAGTTGGCCCGACGCGGCACCGGCATGGCCTTCTGCTCCCTCTACGGCGCCATCGCGGCCCGTGCGAAGCCCGACGCGCGCTTCGCCATCCTGGCCACCGACGCCGAGCAGGCATTTGGCGACCGCACGTACTACGCCTATCACGCCCTCTACTGCCACCTCACCCGTCTCGGCTGCGCGCCCGTCATCTTGGCCGAGCAGGACGTGCTGAAGGCCGGCATTCCGGCCACCACGAAGGTGCTCCTCGTCGTGCGCCAGCAGCAGCCCTGGCTGCCCGAGACCCTCGAGGCTATCCAGGCGTTCCAGAAGCGGGGGGGCAAGGTCGTGATGACGGGCGATTGCCTCGCCAAGGTGCCCGATGCCATCGTCATCCCCAAGGCGATCAAGCACATCTGGGAGATGCAGGGCTTCGGGGCCAAGAGCCACGCTGCCCTCTGGGAGGAGTTCGATGCCAACTGGCGCCAGCCGCTCGCCGACGCCCTCGCCAGTGCAGGCGTCACGCCCCTGGCCACGACGGACCCCGACCGAGCGATTGTGGTGACCCTTGACGCCGTGCCGATGCGCTATGTGGTGGTGATTGCCGACAGCAAGGGCAAGCACTCCGACTTTTTCGAGCCGACCGAGAGGCTACCGGTCTCGCTGGAGGGAACGGGCTGGATTGTGCGAGACCTGGTGAAGCAGGTCACCCTGTCCGCCTCGGAGAAGGGCGGGCGAACCGAGGTGCTGGTTGACCTCCTCACCGAGCCGACGACGGTTCTGGCCTTGTGCCGACCGGTTCCCACGGCGGTGCGGCTCCAGGCGCGCGGGACGCCACGCCTTGGCTCCTCTCTCGCCTTCTCATGCGAGGTGCTTGCTGGGAAGGAGGGGCCTCCCCTTGGCCCCATCCCTGTTCGCTACACGATTTCCGACCCCAGCGGCAAGCTCCGCGAAACCCTTCACCGCGCAGCAGGCGACGAGGCGGCCTTCAGCCTCCCCGCGCTGGATGCCCCAGGAGCTTGGAAGCTCTCTGCCCAGGAACTCATCACCGGCCTCACCGCCAGCCTTGACCTCCCTGTGGCCGGCGCCGCAGGCCCCCCGCCCGCCAGCCCGGTCCCCGACGTCCATCTTGTCCATCCTGACCATCTCCGCTTCTTCCTCGCCCGCCAGGAGCCCAAGTGGGTCATCGTGGAGCCGAATCAGGCCGCGTTGCTCCCCATTGCGAACAAGCTGGCCGATGCCCTCAAGGCCAGGCTGTGGCAGGTGAGGCCCGAGGAGTTCGACACGATCCCTGTCCGCTGGTATCCGCGGCCCGAGGATGCCGCGCGGCTCCAGGAGATCGCGGCGGGGCGGCTCATCGGGTACCGCCAGAGTCTGGAGCCCTACATCAACAAGAAGACGAGGTCGCACGAGCCCGAGCGCGGCGGCTACGCGGAGATCGAGCCGCCGTGGACGGTGGGGGCCGACTGCATCGTCTTCTCGGGCGGCATGCTGGCTGAGAGCCTCCGAGCCGTGACTCCGTGGATGGAGACGCCCAATGTGCCGGGGAAGGGGCAGGGGAGGCTCGTCGTTTGCTTCAGTCCCTTCATGGCCGACCGGCAGGTCGTAGCGGTCGTGGGCAACGACGTCGAGGGCATCCAGCGGGCCGCCGCTCGCTTGGCTGGCGTCTTCCCCGCCAGGGACGAACCGCCAGCCGCGCAGAGGCCTGTTCCCGATGGCGGGAAGCTGGCGGCCACCGGCACCGAGGCAAGGCCCGTGCCCCAGCCCTATCGCAACTTCACCCCCATCCGCCGCTTTCGGCGCCTCCTTGCCACGCCAGGGGGCAAGGCCGTTGCTGTGCTCAGCGGCAAGAAGGATACGCTGGCGTTCGTGGATGAGGCGGGCAGAGTGACGGGGACCGCGGCCATCGAGGCGCGAATGCTGCCGCAACTGCGGATCGACTCGCAGGGCCGGTTGTGGGACCTGGATCTCAAGGTCACGGCCACCCACCCCGGCTGGCACTACCCGACGGCTCACGATATCATCCTCCGCTGCATCGGCACGGACGGCACGCTGGCCGCGACCGTGACCGCCTACTCGGGGGATACGGAACGTCTGCCGCCCGACTACCAGGGCGGCTTCGCTGTCGCGCCGGACGGCGTCTTGGCGGCCTTTGGCAGGCCCGCGGGGATGCTCGTGGGCAAGCTGGGCGAGACGGCGTGGCCGCGCTACGACGACGTGCCCCACGTGCGGTTCCGCCACGAGATTCGCACGCCGCGTTTCCCCGTCGGCGCCACCTTCTCGCCCGACAGCCGCTACCTGTTCCTCACGATGGACACGCGGCCCCGCTTCGGCGGCATGGGCTACCCCGCCTTCACGCCCACGTCGTGCGAGGCAATCCTGCTGGAGGCGGCCACGGGCAAGGTCGTCTGGCGCCTCCGCGAGGACCAGCCCCGCCGGTCGCCCTACGCGGCCCTGACGGGATTCGCCGCTGTGGCGAAGGACGGTGTGGCGACTGCTCTGTCGGATTTCGACAGCGGGGTCTTCGTTGTGGACAAGGCGGGCAAGCTGGTCGTCCGCGACGAGGTCGTCATCGAGGGCACGAAGGACGATGGGCGGGGCCGCGTGGGGCCGCGCGACGGGGTCGGCACGTGGATTTCGGAGGATGGCGCCACCGCGGCCTTTGGCTTCAGGCACCTGCTGGTCATCGCGCACGGAGGGCAGGTCAAGCGCGTCCCGGTTCCCGGCCTGACCTCGGGTGGCGTGGCCCCCGATGGCTCATTCATCGTGGTTGGCGTTGCCAAGGGCGAGGTCAGAGCGTTCGGCCCCGACGGAGCCGAGAAGTGGACCACGCCGGTCGGCGGCGTCGCGCCCCTCGTGGCCGCAACGCATGTCGGCACGCTCGTGGGCGCCAGCGACGGCCCGCTTCTTCTTCTCGACGCGAAGGGCAGGGAGGCGCGGCGCACCAATGTAGCCGAAGCCGCCGACCGCGAGAAGCATGAGATACGGGCCGAAGCCCGCACGACGGACTACCCGGCGCCGTGGAGCTATCGCGGGCCGGGCACGCTTGCTCTCGCCAAGGAGCGCCTGAACGCGAAGCAGACCGCCGCCTGGAAGCCCCAGGGCGAGGGACGCAGGGAATGCGGCCTCCGCTTCTACCCAGTCACCACAGCCATCGAGCTTGCCTCCTCGTCGCAAGGCAGAGAGCAGTTCCTGCACCTCGTCTACCGCCGCCCCGAGGGCAGCAAGAAGCTCACGGTGGTCACCGAAGGCAAGGACGGGCGCGAGGAGTTCCTTCTCGATCTTCCGACGCCAGAGTACCGCGAGGTGGATATTCCCTTCCGTGGCCCGGGCGGAAAGGTGATCGTCGCGTCCGATGGGCCGCTTGAGGTCGCTGACTGCTCGCTGTGGAGCTTCCGCTGGCCGAGCGCCAATGTGGCCTACGTGAGGCCCGCGAACAGCTCGGGCGCCGAGATCGTGAAGGAAGTGGGAGAGGACCTGGGCGGCGCCCTGACCGAGCTGGAGGGCGACGGCGCTGCGCCGGGGGCCGCGAAGGATTGCGCCATCTGGTGGTTCAACACCGACCCCGACTCGGTGGCCGGCCCCTGGCTGAAGCCGATCGTGGACCCGCTGGAGGCGGTGGACGGCAAACGCTTCGGCGGCGGCAAGATGAAGCCGTGGGCGAGCGCCCAGGGCGTCTTCGCCCCCTACCGCGGCTCGTGGCTCACAGTGGACCTCAAGACGCCCACGAAGCTGAGGCTCGTGGCGACCTATGACCGCGTGACCAAGCAGTCCGAGGTTGCCACCAGTCTCGCCGTGTTCTCGGGGTTCGACCCCAAGGACTCCACGAGCGGCGTCGTGCTTGCAGGCGTGGTGGGCAACGACCAGTTCTGGCGACTCCTGCCCCTGGCGGGCGACCCTGTGCAGTTGCTAGGCGTCCACGCCTACGTCGCCGACAGCGCCCCGAGCGGCTTGAGCGAGGTCGAGGCCTACAAGTGAGGCGTTCGGGCAGGCCGGCGTTGTTGCGTGGGCGGTGCCTCCTCCGACCCGATGGATGTGACAGGAGCGAGCAATGAAGGTGCTGGTGACCGGCGCCAGCGGCAGGCTGGGGCGGTTCGTGATCTCCGAGCTCGAGGCCGCGGGCCACGAGCTCGTGCTCATGTCGCGCACGCGGCCCGACGCCGCCGACCGGTGGCCCTGGGTGCAGGGTGACCTGGCGGTTTTCGGCGACTGCATGAGAGCAACAGAGGGTGGCATCGAGGCCATCCAACACCTGGGCGCCCAGCCTTGGCCTACAGACCACCCCACCGCTGGGCGTAAGCAGGCCGAGGAGAAAGGCATCCCCTTTGACCAGACCATTCGTGCCAATATCCTTGGCACCTATTACCTGCTCCAGGCGGCGGTCGCGCGCCGGATCGGCGTGTTCGTGATGACCGGCAGCAACTGCGCCCTCGGCCACGGCTACCGCATTTCGGCCCGGGAGTTCCCCTTCCAATACCTGCCGGTGGACGAGGCCCACCCTTCGGACGTTGAGGATAGCTACTCCTACAGCAAGCTCGCCGGCGAGGAACTCCTCCGCTCGTACACCCGCGCCTATGGCATGCGGACTTACGCCTTGCGCGCCTGCGGCATCTGCCCGCCGGAACGCCGCGCCGACATGGCCCGATGGGCGGGACCCGCGAAGAGCTGGAACCCGTGGCTGTGGGCCTGGGTCGGCAGCGAGGACGTGGCGTCGGCCCACCGCCTGCTGATGGAGGCCGCGGCCGAGATCGAACCCCACGGCTTCTACTTCTGTAACAGCGACGACACGAGCGCGGTGGAACCCTCCCGCGACCTTATTGAGCGCTTCAAGCCGCAGCTCATGCCGCTGGTGCGGGACCTCCCCGCCCATTCGAGCCTGTTGTCGAACGAGCGCCTCAAGCGCGCGGTGGGCTGGAGGGCCCGCACCTCGTGGCGCGACATCCCGAAGCCATCCTGAAACAGCCTGGGGGCGAGAACCATGACCAGTGCTATCGGAATGGGAGTGGTGGGCGCCGGCGCCATCGGTATTCGGGGCGCCTTGATGCATCTCTCGCTGCCGGACGTCCGTGACCGCGTCCGGCTTGCCGCCGTGTGCGACCCGGTGCCGGGGCGCGCCAAGGCGGCCGCAGAACGCTACGGCGTCGCGGCTGCCTACGAGACGCTGGAGGCACTGCTCGCCGACCCGCACGTGGATGCCGTGACGCTGTGCTCGCCGATTGGCCTCCACTACGAGCAGGGGGTGGCGGCCATCGAAGCCGGCAAGCACGTGCACTTCAACAAGACGATGGCGACCACGGTCGCGGAGTGCGACGATCTGATCGCACGCGCGCAGCGGCGCAGCGTGAAGCTCGTCGCATCGCCTGGCATGATGCTGATGCCCTACAACCGGCGGATCCGCCGCCGGATACTCGACGGCGCTATCGGCCAGGTCATCTGGGCCATCTGCGGCGCTGCGCCCGGGAACTACCACCTCAACGAGGAGTTCCGCCAGTGGGACGACGTGCTCACCCAGGTGGACCCCACGTGGTACTTCCGGAAGCCCGGCGGCGGGCCGCAATACGACGTCACCGTCTACTGCCTCCACAATCTGACCGGCATCCTTGGGCCGGCGAGACGGGTCGCCGCCTTCTCGGGGCTCGCGCTTCCGCACCGCGAGTTCCGCGGCCAACCCTTGCGGTGCGACATGGACGACTCGACATTCCTGCTCCTGGATTTCGGCCACGCGCTGTTTGCGGTGGCCTACGGCACCGTGCACGGGTCGGTCACCAAGGGCTTCCACCCGAACATCTACGGCACGGCGGGCTCCGTCGTGGGCGCCGAGCTCAATGGCGAGTCGCAACAGCTTCCGGGCGACCACCAGCCCCACGTGACCGGCGAGCATGCGAAGATGCGCGAGTCGCATGTCTTCGAGGACCTCATGCAGCTCGTGGACTGGGTTCGAGACGGCACGCCGACGATTGCGAGCGCCGAGCACGCGCGCCACGTGATAGACATCATCGAGGCAGGCTACCGCGCGGCGGCGACGGGCCGCGCACAGGAACTGCGCACGTCCTTCGAACCGCTCACGCGGGACGCGTGCTCGCTCGAGCCCCCGTCGGGCGGACATTGACACGCTGCGCCAGCGACCGGCAGGATGCTGCCAGCCGCGTGGACCTGGGAAGGAGGCTGCCCGTGCTTGAGAAGGTGGACCTCTCGCGCAAAGTGTCGAAGGCCGCCTACAAGAAGGCCAAGGACGGCCTCGACCTGCGCCTGGCCGCTCTTCAGCGGAAAGCCAGGGACCTGCGTATCCCCGTCATCATCGTCTTCGAGGGCTGGGGCGCAGCGGGCAAAGGCACGCTCATCAATGAACTGATCCTGCCCCTCGACCCGCGTGGGTTCAACGTCTACAGCACACTCTCGCCGACGGAGGATGAGGCCCTGAGGCCCTTCCTGTGGCGGTTCTGGAATCGCCTGCCGGCGCGGGGCCGCTTCGCCATCTTCGACCGAAGCTGGTATCGCCGTGTGCGCGCCGACCGCCTGGCGGGCCTTGTCAAGGGAGCGGCCCTGGCGCAGTCGTTCGAGGACATCGTTTCGTTCGAGCGTCTCCTGGCCGACGACGGGCATGTGATCCTCAAGTTCTTCCTGCACATCTCCAAGGACGAGCAGAAGCGCCGCTTCAGGAAGCTCGAGGCGGACCCTAACACCGCCTGGCGCGTCACGAAGGCCGACTGGCGCGACCACAAGCGATATGACCAGCTCCTCGTCGCCGCGGAGGACATGCTGGCGGAGACCGACACCGACTTTGCCCCGTGGACCATCGTGGAGGCTCACCAGCAGCGGTTCGCCACGCTCAAGATCTTCACCACGGTTGTGCAAGCTCTCGAACGGCACGTGGCCCTCTGCGAGCGCACGGCAGATCAGCGCAAAGCGCCGGCCTCCCCTGAGCAGGCCACGCCAGACGCCCTGAAAGCATCGGTGCTGGACGGGGTGGACACCACCCTGACGCTCGGGCGGGAGACCTACCGCAAGCAGCTCAAGAGAAACCAGAAGCGCATCCGCGAACTCGAGCACGAAATCTACATGCGCCGCATCCCCGTTGTGCTCGTGTTCGAGGGCTGGGACGCCGCGGGCAAGGGCGGCTGCATTCGCCGCCTCACAGAGAATCTCGACCCTCGCGGCTACACAGTGGTGCCCATCTCGGCCCCCAACGACGTCGAGAAGGCCCACCACTACCTGTGGCGCTTCTGGACCCAGATGCCCAAGGCGGGGCACCTGGCCATCTTCGACCGCTCGTGGTACGGGCGCGTGATGGTCGAGCGGGTCGAGGGCTTCTGCTCGCAGGCCGAGTGGAAGCGCGCCTACCGCGAGATCAACGACATGGAGCACCACCTGGCCAACTTCGGCACGGTGCTCGTCAAGTTCTGGCTCCAGATCACCGCCGACGAGCAACTGCGCCGCTTCAAGGAGCGCCAGCGCATCGCCTACAAGCGCTGGAAGATCACCGACGAGGACTGGCGCAACCGCGAGAAGTGGGACCAGTACAAGGCCGCCGCCGAAGAGATGCTCTTCCGCACCAGCACCCCCTATGCCCCGTGGACGGTTGTGGAAGCCAACTGCAAGTGGTACGGCCGAATCAAGGTGCTCGACACCGCCATCGCGGCCATCGAGCAGCATCTGGGAGATGGACGGGCAGGCTCCTAAACCGCGGGGCGCCGCCTGCGCCGCAGCAGGCCCAGGCCGCCCAGGGCGAGGAGGGCAAGGGTGGCCGGCTCGGGCACGGTGCCGAGGAAGGCGAGGCCGGTGCCGGCGGCGCCGTTGAGGACGACGGTGGCGTTCCCTGTGAGGATGGCGCCGGCGACGGTGCCAGTCGGGCCGGTGAGGCCGGTGGCGTAGCCCCAGAGTTGGCTGTTGGCGAGGGCCACAAGGCCCTGCACGTTGTAGGCGTCGAGCAGGGCCGGGATGTCGGGGCTGGCGAGGTCGGTGCCGTTGAAGTAGCCGAGGGCGTGGATCAGCGCGATGTGCTGGGGGCTGAGGGCGGCGTTCCAGATGCCCAGGTCGTCGGCCAGGCCGGCCAGGAACCGCTGATCGGCGCTGTTGGCGTTGTCGGCGACCCAACGGAGCTCGGCGCCCACGGCGCGGAAGACGCTGGTGGTGATGGCGCCGGTGCAGGCGCCGCCGCTGACGGCGACGAGGAGGCCGTCGGCGTAGAGCTCGAGGAAGCCGTCGTCGCGGCGGCGGACGGCCAGGTGGTGCCAGGCGTTGTCGTTGACGAGGGGGCCGGCGTTCTGGATGGTTTGGAGGCCCTGGCCTGCGTCGTCGCGGATCTGCCCGAAGGGCCGGCCGTTCCACACGCCCAGCTCGACGAGGGGGTTGCCGCTGCCGCCCTGGGTGCGGAAGGACAGGAGCATGCCGTTGAGGTCGGTGGTGCGCACCCACCCTGCCATCGTGAGGCCGCGATAGGCGCCCGAGCCGAAGTTAATGTCCACCCCGTTGTCAATGAGGATGTAGTCGCTGGTGCCGTTGAGGGTGAGGGCGCCCGCGCCGATGCGGCCGGGGGCGTGGCGGGCGTCGGTGTTGGCGCCCACGTAGGCGGCGTGGAGGGCGTTGGCGGAGTCGGTGACGGTGGGGCTGGCGGCGTTGTCATCCATCGTGTAGTGCCGACGCAGCGGCGGCGGGAGCACGTGGGGGAAGTCGGCGGTGAGCAGGAAGTTGTCTACGAAGCCCTGGGTGTTGTTGTAGGAGCCGAAGCCGACGTAGGTGATGGTGGGGTTGGCGCCGAAGGCGACAGGGCCGCGGATGGAGACGTTGTTGACGAACCACTCGGCGGTCCAGGCGCCGCCCTGGGTGTCGAGGATGACTTTCATGTTGAGCCAGCCGACGATGTCGGGGTTGGGGTCGTGGCTGGCTCCGTTGGCGGTGGAAGGGCCGAGGAAGGTCTGGAACGCCGAGGTCGAGGAGTCCTGGTCGCGGTTGAGCATCCAGGCGACGGCCTGGTTGGCGCCGTCGTGGAAGGCGTTGTTGACGACGTTGCTGGCCGAGAAGCCGAGGGCGAACCAGTCGGTCGTCGCGCCAATATTCGGATTGACGTCCAGCGACAGGGTGTAACGGTTGCCAGGATAGGGGATGAAGGGGAGCCAGGCGTGGTTGCTGCCGTTGGAGGTCTTCGACCCGTCGGCGAACCACAGGGACCCGGCGGTCCAGGGCTGGCCGGTGAACGAAACGTCGGGCACGGTCCCGTTGAGGAGGGCAGGGGACGCGCCGCTGAAGTCGTCGGAGTAGAGGACCAAGGCGCTCGCAGAGTGGGCGCTCGCGAGGGCGGCGAGTGCGAGGAGGCACAGACGCTGAACGGCGCGCTTGCTCATCGTGGCTGGCCCCACTGACTGGCAGGAGTGTAGCAGGGGGTAGGCTGCCTGTCAAGGGGAATTCGGCTCATCAGGGCCTGGCGGTCCTGACGTGGCCGCCGTCGGGAAGCGTGGGGCGGGTGGGGCGGCCCGGCGAGGCCACCCCGTAACCCTATGTGCGGCGGAACCTTACGCTCGCCAGCCAGTCTCCATCCCATACTTGCTCATCGCGCAAGTGAGCAAGCATGGCCGGAGCCGCGAGAATCGCCAATCGTCGCCCATCTACCCATGCTGTATCACTTCCGCCCTCACAGGATTGATACAGCATGGGCAGGCTGCGCGCATCGGGCACTCGCCTCGGCCCTACCGAAGAACCATCAGGTCCGGAACAGCAGACATGCCCACACCCCGGACCAGGCCAGTCGAGGCCGGACCGCCAGACCGTGAAGAGACGGGGACTTGGCCTCAGGAGCGTTCAGGCCCGCCGCCGGCGGCGCAGGAGGCCCAGGCCGCCCAGGGCGAGGAGGGCGAGGCTGCCCGGCTCGGGGATGGCGGCTTCCTGGCTGGTGATGTTCAGGCCCACGGCGAAGGGGGAGAAGCTGGTGACGCCGCTGGTCATGGCGGTGTGCGCCTCGGTGTCCACGAACGTGGTGAGAGGCGCCCAGCTCAGGCCGTCGAAGTGGTAGATCAGGATGTCGGCCTCGTTGAGGCCGATGAAGGCGGCCAGGAAGTCGTCGTAGCGGAACACGAGGTCGGCGGTGGTTCCTTCGGGCAGGCCGCCGACAACCCCGATGTCCCAGATGCCCAGGATGGTGCCTGTGGTGCCGGCGGGCACGTCGCCGTGGTCGGGGGCGAGGAGGGCGATGGAGAAGGGCGGGGGCCCCTCCAGAAGCCCGTCGAGGAGGATGGCCAGCGAGTTCACAGGCGTGCCCATATCACCTTCGTCATAGAAGCGACCGGTTCCCCAGTGGACGGCGTAGCCGGTCTGTGTGGCCTCGGTGTAGGTGGGCAGGAGGAGCCTGCCGTGGTTCTGGGCGTACCAGCCGGCCTGCGTGCCGTCGCTCTGGAGGAGGGGGGTGCCGTCGAGGCCAGCCTGGCTCATGACCTGAGAGAAGCTGCGCAGGTCGAGGTCGCGGTCCTGGCCGTAGCCGTCGGCAATCACGCGGCCGTTGTTCCAGAGGAAGCCTGTGAGGCTGGGGGCGCCCCAGCCACGCACGGTGGCACTGTCGCCCCCTTCCCAGGGCATTGGGCGGAGGACAAGGCTCACGCCCACCTCGTTGCCCATCGGCTGAGGCGGGTCGGTCTCATTGAGGGTGCCGGTGCCGTTGGCGTCGCCGAGGAGCAGCGTGCCCGTGCCTGAGGTGCCCAGCCAGATGACCGCTTGCGCATCGGCCGGCATACGGGTGACGGTGAGGGTGCCGCCGGTCAAGGAATAGGAGCCCGTCGAGGGGTAGGCAATCACATAACTCTCGGGGAATGCCTCCACCTCCTCCAACCCGAAGCCGAGGAAGAGGCCCGGGAGATTGAATCCCGCAAGGAAGCTGCCCATGGGCGAGGAGTCGGACGTGATGAGATGTGTGCCCGCCGTGTGGCTGAAGGTGCCGTCGCCGCCGACGAGGCCGAGCGCCGTGGAGGGCGTCTGAAGCAGGGCGTCGGCGCCGCTGAGGGAGTAGGCGCCGGTGCCGCCGGTCTGGAGGCCGACGCCCAGGAAGCCGCCCTGGCCTTCGCTGAGGCTGGCGAGAACGGCGTGGGTGCCGCCGGTCTGGTCGAAGCGCCCGCTACCCGGCCCCGTGCCCAGCAAGTCAGCCACGCCCACCCATGTGATGGCAGTGGTGAGGGTGCCGGGGCCGAGGGTCATCTGGGCCTCGCCGCCGCGCCCGTTGGTCACGGCGAGCCCGAACGCCTCGGTCGTGCCGCCGGTCTGGCTGGCCGTGTCCTGAACGACGACGTAGAGCGCTTGGAGCCAGCCGCCCGTCTGGACGAGTGCGCCCGTGCCGTCGCTGCCCACAACGACGTTGTGCGTCACGGAGAGGCTGCCGCCCGGCAACAGGTTGAGGGTGCCGGACGAGGTCGCGTCGTTGCCGAGCGTCAGGTTGTCGGCCACCGCCCCGCCCGCCGCGATGTCCACGATGGCGGGGGTCAGGTAACCCGTATCGCCGATGAATGCGTCGTCGCTGTCCGTGGGGAGCACGCCGGTGTCCCAGTTGGCGGCGGTGAACCAGTCGGTGTCGCCGGGCACGGCGCCCGTGCGGTAGATCGGGGCCGCTGCCGCCAAGCAGGTCAGGAGCGGCAGGATGGCGAAGGCGGCAAGGAGGCGACGCACGGGCATGAAGTGACTGCGGAAGGTGGAACTCACAGAACCGGCCCTCGGACTGAAGCGGTGGAGGTCATGGAGCACGCGGTGTTTGAGGAGTATAGCGGCATGGCGGGGGGCTGTCAAGCAGGGGCTGGCATGGACAGGATGGACACGGATGGACTGGGAGGCAGGCGCGGGCGGGCGGCGGAGGCGCACTTGACGGCGCGGCGCCGAATTGCGATACTGGCGGCCATCCCAGGTGCCTTGCGGAAAGGAGCTGCCATGCGAAAGCCGAGACCGACGGTGGGCGATACGGGGTGGTTTCAGCAGGCGCGCTTCGGGTTGTTCATCCACTGGGGCCTCTACGCGCTGCCGGCCCGCCACGAGTGGGTGAAGCACAACGAGCAGATCCCTAACGAGGTGTACGACGCGAAGTACTTCGCACGCTTCGACCCCGACCTGTACGACCCCAAGGCCTGGGCCGCGGCGGCCGCGGGCGCGGGGATGAGGTACTTCGTGGTCACGACCAAGCACCACGAGGGCTTTTGCCTGTGGGACTCGAAGCTCACCGACTACAAGGCCACCAACACCCCGTGCGGGCGCGACCTGATCCGGCCGATGGCCGAGGCGTTCCGCGAGGCGGGCCTGCACGTGGGCTTCTACCACTCGCTGATTGACTGGCATCACCCCCACTACGTGCTGGACCCGCACATCGGGCCCTACCGCAACCACCCCGACCGCGCGAAGATGAACGAGGGCCGCGACCAGGCGAAGTACGCCAAATACCTCCACGGCCAGGTGAAGGAACTGCTCACCGGCTACGGCAAGGTGGACGTGATCTTCTACGACTTCAGCTATCCGCGGCCCGACGGCACAGGCAAGGGACGCAAGGACTGGGACTCCGAACGGCTGCTGAAGCTCACGCGCAGGCTCCAGCCGGGGATCATCGTGAACGACCGGCTGGACCTGGAGGACGTGCCCGGGGGCTGGGACATCAAGACGCCCGAGCAGTTCCTGCCGCGCGAGTGGGTGCGGGTGGGGGGCGAGCCGGTGGTGTGGGAGACGTGCCAGACCTTCAGCGGCTCCTGGGGCTACCACCGCGACGAGGCGACGTGGAAGAGCGTGCCGCAGCTCGTGCAGATGCTCATCGAGGTGGTGAGCCGCGGCGGCAATCTGCTGCTGAATGTGGGGCCGACGGGGCGGGGCGAGTTCGACGAGCGCGCCCTCGAGCGCCTGGCCGGCCTGGGCCAGTGGATGCGGCGCCACGGCCGCGCCATCTACGGCTGCACCGAGGCGCCCGACGAGTTTCCCACGCCGCAGGACTGCCGACTGACCTACAACCCCGAGACCAACCGCCTCTACGTGCACATCCTCGCCTGGCCCTTCCAGCACCTGCACCTGGACGGCTTTGCGGGGCGCGTGGAGTACGCCCAGTTGCTCAACGACGCGAGCGAGATCCGCTTCAGCGACCCGCCCGGCCACCTGAAGATGAGCGACGGGCGGGACCGCAAGACGCTCACGCTCACCCTGCCCGTCGTGAAACCCAACGTGACCGTGCCCGTGGTGGAGCTGTTCATGAAGTGAGGGCCGGGGAACCCTGGGTCCTATCGGTCCTATCCGTGCTGGGGAAGCGATGAGACGGCTAGCACAGACGGAGCAATCCAGAAGGAGGCAGCAATGCGCAACGTGTGCCGTGCCTTGGCATTGGTAGCGCTGGTCGCGGCCGGCTGCGCCGAGAAGGAGCATCGCCTGCGAGTGGGCTTCAGCCAGATCGGCGCCGAGAGCGCCTGGCGGACGGCCGAGACGAAGTCCATCCAGGAGGAGGCGAAGAAGCGCAACATCTCCCTCAAGTTCTCGGACGCGCAGCAGAAGCAGGAGAATCAGATCAAGGCCCTGCGCTCGTTCATCGCCCAGAAGGTCAAAGCCATCATCCTGGCACCCGTGGTGGAGACGGGCTGGGAGCCGGTGCTCGCCGAGGTGAAGGCGGCCGGCATCCCCGTGGTGCTGGTGGACCGCGGGATCAAGGTGAGCGACGACAGCCTGTACGCCACGCTGATCGCCTCCGACTTCGTGGAGGAAGGGCGCATGGCGGGCGAGTGGCTGGCGAAGAAGACGGGCGGCAAGTGCAACATCGTGCAACTCGAGGGCACGCCCGGCTCGGCGCCGGCCATTGACCGCAAGAGGGGCTTCGAGGAGGCCATCGCCAAGTTCCCGGAGATGAAGATCCTCAAGTCGCAGACGGGCGATTTCGACCGGGCCAAGGGCAAGGAACTGATGGAGGCCTTCATCAAGGCCGAGGGCAAGAACATCCAGGCCGTCTACGCCCACAACGACGACATGGCCATCGGCGCCATCCAGGCCCTCAAGGCCGCCGGCATGAAGCCCGGCACCGAGGTGATCGTGATCTCGATTGACGGCATCCACGACGCCTTCCAGGCGATGATAGACGGCGAGCTGAATGCCACGGTGGAATGCAACCCGCTGCTCGGCCCGGCCGCTTTCGACGCCGTCGAGAAGCTCCTCAAGGGCGAAACCCTCCCGAAGAAGACCGTGGTGAAAGACCGCCTGTTCGAGCAGGCCACAGCGGCCGAGGACATCAAGACGAGGCAGTACTGATTGCGGAATGCGGACAGCGGATTGCGGAGTAAAGAGCCAGAACACCTGATCCTGGACATGCGCGGGATCGTGAAGCGATTCCCCGGGGTGGTGGCGCTGGACGGTGTGGACTTCGCCGTGCGCCGGGGCGAAGTCCACGCGCTGATGGGCGAGAACGGGGCAGGCAAGTCCACCCTCATCAAGGTCCTCACGGGGGTCTACCCGCGCGACGCGGGCGCGGTGACGTTCGACGGGCGGCCCATCACGCCGCGCTCGCCGCTCGAGGCCCAACGGCTGGGCATCTCGACCATCTACCAGGAGGTGAACCTGATCCCGCACCTGTCGGTGGCCGAGAACATCTACCTCGGCCGCCAGCCCGGGCGGGCGGCGTGGATTGACTGGGCCGCGATCTACCGCGAGGCCGAGAAGCTGCTGGCCCGCCTCGGGCTGCGGCTCGACGTGCGGCGCTCGCTGGCCTCGCACTCTGTGGCCCTCCAGCAGATGGTGGCGATCGCGCGGGCGGTGGACATTTCGGCGAAGCTGTTGATCATGGACGAGCCGACGTCGAGCCTCGACGAGGGGGAGGTGGCGCGGCTGTTTGCGACGATTCGCGCCCTGAAGGCCCAGGGCGTGAGCGTGGTGTTCATCACGCACTTCGTCGAGCAGGCCTTCGAGATCGCCGACCGCATGACCGTGCTGCGCAACGGGGCGCTCGTCGGCACGTTCGAGACCGCGAACCTCACGCGGCTGGCGCTGATCGGCCACATGCTGGGCAAGGACCCGACCGCCGTTGCCGCGATGGAGCGCTCCCGGGCTCCCGCGCGCGCCGAAAGCGGGGCGCGCCCTGTGCTGGAAGCCCGTGGGCTGGGCCGCCACGGCGCCATCGAGCCGTTCGACCTTGCGGTGGGTAAGGGCGAGGTGGTGGGGCTGGCGGGGCTGCTGGGCTCGGGCCGCAGCGAGGCCGCGCGCCTGCTCTTCGGGGCCGACCGGGCCACGACAGGCCAGGTGGCCGTGGACGGAAAGGCCGTCAGACTCCGCTCGCCGCGGGCGGCCGTGCGGCGCGGCATCGGCTTCTGCCCCGAGGACCGCAAGGCCGAAGGCATCCTGCCCGACCTCTCGGTGCGCGAGAACATCGTGCTGGCCGTGCAACGGCGGCTGGCGCGGGCGGGGGTGGTGTCGCGGGCGCGGCAGCTCGAGGTGGCCGAGAAGTTCATGCGGCTGCTGGGGATTGTCGCCTCCGGCCCCGAGCAGCCGGTGAAGACGCTGAGCGGGGGCAACCAGCAGAAGGTGATCCTCGCGCGCTGGCTGGCGATGGCGCCGCGGGTGCTGATCCTGGACGAGCCGACGCGCGGCATTGACGTGGGGGCCAAGGCCGAAGTCGAGCGGCTGGTCGAGGAGCTGTCGCGCGAGGGGATGGCCGTGGTCTTCATCTCGTCGGAGCTGGAGGAGGTGGTGCGGCGCAGCCACCGCGTAGCCGTGCTGCGCGAGCGCCGCAAGGTCGCCGAACTGGCGGGCGAGGCGGTGGACGAGCGCGCGATCATGCGCACGATCGCGGGGGGCGAGTCACATGGGTCCTAGGTGGCGGCATCACCCCAACCTGTGGCCCGCCGTGGCGCTCGCGGCGCTGCTGGCCTTCAACCTGCTGTTCACCAAGGGCTTTGGAGCCATCGAGGTGCGCGAGGGGCGGCTCTACGGCTCGCTGGTGGACATCCTGCATCGCGGCAGCGTCGTGATGCTGTTGAGCATCGGGATGACGCTGGTCATCGCGACGGCGGGCATTGACCTGTCGGTGGGTTCGGTGATGGCGATGGCGGGCACGGTGGCCGCACTGATGCTCACGAGCGCGCCGCCGCAGCCGGCGTGGGCCGCGATGGCGGCCGGCAGCGCAGTGGCGCTGGCCGCGGGACTGTGGAACGGCGTGCTCGTGGCGTTCCTGCGGCTTCAGCCGATTATCGCCACGCTCATCCTGCTCGTGGCCGGACGCGGCATTGCGCAACTGCTCAGCGACGGCCAGCGCATCCGCTTCAACCGCCCCGACTTCGAGTTCATCGGCACGGGGAGCTGGCTGGGCCTGCCGTTCACCGTATTCGTCGTGGCCGCCGCGCTGGTGGCCACCCTGGCCGTGACCCGGAAGACGACAGCAGGGCTGACCATCGAGGCGGTGGGCAACAACGAGCGCGCCAGCCGCCTGTGCGGCATCCGCCCCTGGCTCGTGAAGTTGCTGGTCTACGGCTTCAGCGGCCTGTGCGCCGGAGTCGCCGGTCTCCTCTACACTGCCGACATCCGTCAGGGCGACCCCCTGCGCTGCGGCGAATACGTGGAACTGGACGCCATCCTCGCGGTGGTGATCGGCGGCACGCCGTTCAGCGGCGGGCGGGCGAATGTCCCAGGCTCCATCCTGGGCGCGCTGTGCATGCAGACCCTCACGACGGCGATTCTCACGCGCGGCGTGCCCGTCGAGTACACGCTCGTGGTGAAGGCCCTCGTCGTCGTGGGGGTGTGCCTGCTGCAGTCCGAGCCGTTCCGGGCATCGCTGGCCCGGCTGGCGGGGCGGCGAGAGAGGAGGGCGTGATGGGCAGCGGACGGGACGGAAAAGATGGACATGATGGACATGGCGCCGCGCCGCGCGCCGGTGCCGCGGAAGGCCGTCCATTCCGTCCATTGAATCCATCCTGTCCACCCTGCCCGTCCTGTGCTGTGGGGCGCCGAGCGAGGCCCGCGTCATCATGAAGCTCCCATTCTCCCGCAAGCACGTCCCGCTGCTTTCCACAGTGGCCGTGTTCCTGCTGCTGTATGCGGTGTGCGCCGTGCGGTACCGCGGGGAGGGGTTTCTGTCGCTCCAGGTGTTTGTGAACTTCTTCGGCGACAACTCGTTCCTGGGCATCGTGGCCGTGGGGATGACGTTTGTGATCCTCTCGGGCGGCATAGACCTGTCGGTTGGCTCGGTGCTGGCACTGTCGAGCATTCTCATGGCGGTGTTGACGGAGAAGGCGGGCGTACCGCCCCTGGCGGCGATGGGGGCCGTGCTGGCGACGGGCGCGTGCCTCGGCCTGGCGATGGGCGGGGTGGTAAGGTTCTTTGGCCTCCCGCCCTTCATTGTCACGCTGGCCGGGATGTTCCTGGCGCGCGGACTGGGGTTCGTCCTACAGATCGAGTCGATCCCGATCACCAGCCCCTTCTACCGGGGCCTCACGAGCTGGGGCCTGGCGCTGCCGGGAGCTCGGGTGCCTGCGACGGCCCTGGTGTTTCTGGCCATCGTGGCGGGAGGTGTCTACCTCTCGACGCAAACGGTGTTCGGGCGCAACGTGTATGCCCTGGGCGGCAGCGAGGAGGCGGCCCTGCTGATGGGCGTGCCCGTTGGCCGCACCAAGGTGCTGGTCTATGGGCTGAGCGGCTTCTGCTCGGCCCTGGCCGGGATCGTCTACACGGTCTACGGGTCGAGCGGGGACCCGCGGGCCGCGCTGGGCATGGAGCTGGACGCCATCGCAGCCGTGGTGGTGGGCGGCACGCTGCTCACCGGAGGCGTGGGCTATGTGGCTGGCACGCTCATGGGTGTGCTGATCTTCGGCATCATTCAGACGGGCATCACCTTCGAGGGCACCTTGAGCTCGTGGTGGACGCGCGTGGCGATCGGCGCGCTGCTGCTCGTGTTCGTGCTGCTTCAGAAGCTCTTCGCTCGGCCGGGGGCGGGCGAGCCGGGCAGCGCGTGACGCGCGGGGGGTGGCTGCGTTGTTCGAAGTGGTCTCTCTCGTCCTGGTCTTCGCACTGATGATCTACCTGATTCGGCGCCGGGTGGACGTGAGCTACGCGCTCGTGGCCGGGGCAGTGGCGCTGGGTCTGCTGTTCGGGGTCGAGTGGGCGCGCTTCCCGCGCGGGCTGGGGCCGGCTCTGGCAGGCATCGCACGGGAACTCGGGCGGGCGGCGGTGGACCGCGAGACCCTCGAGCTGATGGGGCTCGTGCTGCTCATCCAGTTTCTCGGCCACGCGCTGAAGCACGCGGCACACTTGGACCGCCTGATGGCGGCTTTGAAGGCCCTGCTGCGGGACCGTCGGGCGGCGATGGCGGCGGCGCCGGCCTTCGTGGGGCTGTTGCCCATGCCTGGCGGGGCCCTCTTCTCGGCGCCAATGGTGGAGGAACTGACGAGGGACCTGGGTCTCGCGCCCGAGGACCGCACGCTGGTGAACTACTGGTTTCGCCATGTGTGGGAGTGGACGTGGCCGCTCTACCCCGGCATCCTGTTCGCCTCGGCCATCCTGGGCACCCCCCTGGGCACCACGATCCTGGCGGCCTCGCCGTTCACGCTGGGGGCCATTGCCATCGGCGCGGCGTTCCTGCTGCGCCGCGTGAAGGCGCCTGCGCATGGCCCTGGAGCGGGGTCGGCAGGGAACTGGCGCGAGCTGTTGGCGGCGGCGTGGCCCGTGGTGGCCACTGTGGCCGTCACGGCGGCGTTAGCCGTGGCCAACTTCCTCAAGCTGCCCGTCGGGCTGCCGACGCAGACGGCGCTCCTGGCGGCCCTGCTGGTGGTGAATCCACTGTTTCTCGTGTTGAACCGGGTGCCGTGGCCCGCCGTGTGCAGCCTGGCGCGGGCCACGTTCCAGCTGCCCATGGTGGTGCTGGTCTATGGTGTGCTGGCTTTCGGGCATCTGCTGGACGCCTACGGCGCGGCGGCCGACCTGCCGCGAATCTTCGCGGAGTGGGGGGTGCCGCCGCTGGCGCTGTTGTTCACGGTGCCGCTGGCGGTGGGGCTGCTCACGGGCTACATGCCGGCGGCGGTGGGCATTTGTTTCCCGGTGCTGGTGCCGCTGATCGTGGAGGGGGCGACCGTTCGCTACGGCCGCATGACCTTCGCCTACGCCGGCGGGCTGTTTGGCGTGCTCCTGTCGCCCGTGCACCTGTGCCTGGTGCTGAGCCGGGAGTACTTCAAGGCCGACTTCGGCCGGGTCTATCGCCGCCTCCTGCCGCTGATGGCCCTGCTGGCTCTGGTGGCGATTGGGACGCTGATCCTGTGGGAGGTGGTGGGGCTTCGGTAGCCTCATAGGCCGAGAGGCGCAGGTTGGAGTTGACGGTCTGGCGGCGGACGAGGCGGCCGCGGGAGGCCGGCGAGGCGCCGATACCGCCCAACGTGAGCGGGCCGCCCGCCGGGGCACGATGAGACCGCCAGACGATCGCAGGCCAGCCGTCAGGCCCGTCCTCCACCGAAGAGACATAGTTGGTGGCAAAGCAGCGTCCCGGCGGTTCGGAGCGCCGGAACCGCTGCCCGACCTCGGGCCCGCCCATCGTGACGAAGAGCCGCTGCGACCACTCGGCCGGGCTCTGGCCGAAGTAGTCCAGGGGCCCGCTCCGGAAGCGCTCGCGGTAATACTCGCCGAGGAACTCGGCGGCGAAGGCGTAGCCGGCGTCGGTGGGATGGGTGACCAGCGGCGGGGGCCCCTGCGTGAGGCCCAGGCTGCCGGAGCGGCAGGCGCTGAAGACGCGGTTCCTGCCCGTGGCAAGGTCCGGCCACGAGCCGATCTCCTCGGAGTAGCGGGGCGCGCCGGCGACCAAAGCATAGGCGGCCACCAGGAGCTTCACCGCCTGCGCGCAGCCTCGGGTGTAGTCGTCGGGCCCGGCCAGGCGGGACGCCAGTCGAGCGAAGTAGAGCTCGGAGTTCAGGCGGAGATCGGCCGGCCAGGGGCGTGAGCCGAGGCCCAGCGTGGCCCAGTCGTCGTGCTCGGCGACACCCTCGCGAAAGGCGAGAATCTGGCGCCAGCGCGGCCTCAACTCCTCCCAGAGCCCTGCGTGGAGGCCGGCGTACCAGCACCCCCTCAGGCACTCGGCGGCGGCCGCCTCGGCCTGCTCGAGGCCGCGGGTCTGCGCCAAGAGGCCGTCGGCCGCCCGCAGGCGGGACCCATCGGTGTCGCACGTGTACGAGGCATTCGCTGGGGAGAGCATGAGGCGCGAAAGAGCGTTGGATGCCCACCGGCCTGCCTCGCCGCCGTGGGCGACCCAGAAGGGGATCTTGGGCACGTCGTCGGAGAGTGCCCGGTAGTTCCTGCCCAGCGCGATCTGCGCGCCGGGCACCCCACGCGGAACATCCGCCACCGCCGTGAGGATGAAGCGCAACAGGCCGGAGATCGAGTAGGTGTAGCCCTCCGCGTCGGGCACGACATAGTAGGGGCCCAGGGATGTCTGGCAGCCTGTTGGCACGGGGTCAGTGGAGAAGCGCACGGAGAGGCCGGCGCGCTTGGCCAGCATCAGCAAGGGCGGCACGGGCGCGACGCGTCGCTTCGCCGAGCCCCACGGGCCGCCGAGCGAAAGGTAATCGAAACGCACGCGCACCTCGATCAGATCGCGCTCGGAGTCCACGCGGTACTCCTCGCTCACAGCGATGGGGAGCGCGCGCAGAAGGGGAACCCAGGAGCGGCACGCGTCCGCGACCCGGGCCATGGACTCCGCGCTGCTGTTCCAGGTGGAGGTCAACGATGGATCGGCGCGCCGGATGCCGAGCAGCGGCATCAACGCGGCCCGGAAGCCGGGCCGGCGGAACTCCAGTTCCAGGCAGTCGTCGAGCTTCCAACTCGCGGGGGGCCTGTCGAGGACGAGGAGGATCGGCACATCGAAGCTCGGGCACGGGGCGCCGTCTGCGAGGGTGACCTGCTTGAACTCCGGGGCCGCCCCGAACCAGAAGACCATCCACGGCTCCTCGAGATCTCTGGACTGCGGTTTGACGCGCGCCAACAGGTGCTGGGGGGCGCGGAGGCCCGCCTCGGGCAGCCCGCGGAAAAGCGTGAGCACACGGCCCTCTCCCTCGATGGCCAGGGCGGGCGACAGGGCACTCTCGATGAGGCGGAGAGCGCCGTCCGACCGGCCGAAGCGCCGGACCGCAACTGCCGGCGAGCAGGGGGCGGAGGGCTTCGCTGGATGGACGACGGCCTGGCAAATCGCGCGCGTGCTGTTGGTCTCGGCGACGAGGCGATGGACGCCGGGAGGCAGGCGCAACGCAAGCCTGGCTGCGCACGGCCGTTCGGCAGAGACCGCGTATCGGAAGGCGACGGCCGCACGGGCGAGGCCGGGCGAGGCGGGGTCGAAGGCGGAGAGCATGCCTGCGCCCTCCGCGGTTTCGGCGGCCAGCGAGCGGAGCGTCACCAGGAACTCCACCGGCGCGTCCGCGACGAGGTCGGCGCCGGGCGTGGCGAGCCGGAGGGTCAGGTGAAGCGGCCGGGGTGCAGTGGTGGTGATCGTGATGTCGTCAAAAAGGAGCGGCCCCTCGCCGCCTCGGACCAGGAGAGCCTGCAATGCCACTGGGCCGACGAGGCCGGCGATCGGGCCGTCGAGAAACTGCCAGCCGTCGAAATCTACGGGGCCGAGGGCGACGTCGGAAGTCTTTCCAGCCGCATCCACCACGCGAAGCCAGAGACGGTAGCCCCCGCGCTGGCCGTAGACCCAGACGCCGATGCGCTCAGGCTCCCCCGGGAGAGGCAGGGGCGGCTTGTCGCCTTGGCCGACGAAGGCGGTGCCGCACTGTGCCACAAGGGTGACCGACTCGCCGGGAGGCACATCCAGGCGGCAGGCCTGGCGGCCCGAGCGCACCTCGGCGGTCTCCACCTTCATGCGCGGATCGGCGCCTGGCGAGAACTGCACGGCAGCCCAGCTCTCGCCCCAGGCGAAGGCCTCGAAGTCCTCGACCACGAGCTGGCCGCGAAAGACCCCACCGGCTTGGGGTGCGGCAGCGAGGCTCAGGAGAACTGCCCATGCGTGAAGCGGGGTGTGTGTCATTCCGCCCCGGATTCTACTGCCCCGGCGCCGTGGCGTCAACCGCGACTCCGCCGCGCGCAAGGCATCTAGGCCTGGGGCGAGGTCACGGCGCCACATGGGTCGTGAGGAATGCCTGGAGGCTCTCAGCGAATGGCCGGCCCGAGAGGAAGAAGCCGTCGTTGTGGCCGCCGGCAAGCTCGATGAAGGCCTTCGGATCACCCGCCGACTCGAAGAGCTGGCGGCCGTGCGGGTACGGCACAATCTCATCTGCCGGGCTGTGCATCACGAGGATGGGACAGGCAGCCTGACGCACGTACTCCAGCGTGCTGTAGCGGAAGCGCGAGAGCAAACGGACGGGCAGCCACGGGTAGAGGCGCGCGGCGAGATCGGGCACCGAGGTGAAGGTGGACTGGAGGACGAGCACGCCGGGAGGATGCTCCCTGGCCAGCCAGGCGGCGATGGGGCCGCCGAGCGATTCGCCCCAGACGATGATCTGGCGCCGTGGGAGGCGGCGCTCGCCGGCGAGGTGGCGCCAGGCGGCATCGGCATCGAGATAGGTGCCCGCCTCGGTGGGCCGGCCCTCGCTGCGGCCATAGCCGCGGTAGTCGAAGAGCAACGTGCTCAGGCCCAGGCCGCGGAAGAAGGCGGCCACGTCCAGGCGATGCGAGATGTTGCCCGCGTTGCCGTGGCAGAAGAGCACAACGCCTGTCGGGTTCGGGGCGGGGATGAACCAAGCCGCGAGGCGAGTGCCATCGCTGGCCGTGAGTTGCGCCTCTTCGAACGGCAGTCCACGCGACGCGGGCGTTTCGGCCACCGCGCGCACGGGGAAGTAGACGAGATGCGATTGGAACACGAACATGAGGATCAGGATGGCGGCGTAGGCGGCCACAAGGGTTCCCGCAATCGCCCACAGCATGCGACGCCCTCGCGGAGTGAGCAGGGCCACGCACCCTATCCTCCGTGCCCGAACTGCCGCCGCACCTCCAGCATGGCGAAGTAGTTGTCGAGCGGCACGCCCTTGAAGATGCAGTTGCTGGTGGTGAAGAAGTATCCGCCCGTGGCTACGCCGCCGTGCTCGAGGCAGTAGCGGGCGCTCTCGACGATTTGCTCCTTGGTGCCGGCCTGGACGAGAGCGCAGTTGACGTTGCCCATCAGGGCCACACGATGGCCGTAGAGGCGGCGCACCTCGCGGATGTCTACCCCCGCCATCGGGTCGAGCGAGTGGATGGCGGCCGGCTCGCACTCGATGAGCTGGTCGAGGATGGGCATGATGTCGCCGTCGGTGTGCTTGACGGGATAGGCTCCGGCCTTGCGGAATTCGGCGATGTTGCGGGCGAGGAAGGGCGTGACGAAGCGGCGGAACATGGCGGGCGAGAGCCAGGGGCCGTCGTTGAAGCAGTAGTCGGCGCACATGAACACCACCTCGGCGCCTGCGCCGATGAGGCGCTTGCCCACCTCGGCGGCGTCGCGCGCCCAGCGATCGTGCTCGGCCAGCACGTCGTCGGGCTTGTCGGCCATCCGCCACGCCGCTTCCATCATGTTCGTGCCGTTCGGGATGCCCGCCGTGCCGTCCACGAAGGCCGAGAGCATGTAGCGGTCGCCCGCCAGTTGGCGCACGAGCTTGAACGACTCGATCTGGTCCTCCACGTCGAGCCAGTGCAGCCCCGTGAGGATGCAGTAGTCGAGGCGCTCGCACACATCGAGCCAATGCTCGACGTTCTCGTGGAGCAGCCGGTCGCGCTCCCGAGGCCCGACGACCCTGAGGTCGTCGCGGCGCAGGGCCTTGCGGCCGATCAACTCCTCGCTAAGCTGGAACTCCAGCTCGACGTGGGGCACCAGGCCCTCGGGCCTTCGGCGCTCGAAGGCGGCGATAGCCTGTTGGCGTGGCGTCATGGGCGGCTTCCTAGGCAAACAGGGTTTCCTCTCGATTACCAGATGCCGTGCGTTGAGTCAAGCGCCGTGGAAACCGAGCTTGACTCAACGTGCAAGAGGCGGCATAGTAGCGGGAGACGTTTTATCTCCCAGGAGGTGCAGGCGAGATGAGCAAGAGAGTGGCCCGGTTCCCCCGCAGGGGATTCCTGAAGTGTGCGACAGGCGCCCTGGCAGCGCCGTGGGTGCTGCCCGCCTCGGCGTTCGGGCGGAGCGGCTCGATGTCGCCCAGCGACCGGATCAACGCCGCTGCCATCGGCACCCGCAACCGCGGCAACGACCTCATCAAAGGTGTTATCCGCCACCCCGACGTGCGACTGCTCCTCGTGTGCGATGTGGACAAGACCATCCGCGAGCAGCGCGCCGGCGAATGCAACAAGTCCTACGCCGAGCAGGAGCGCGGCCAGAACATCACCCAGCCCGTCCACGACTATCGCGAGATCATGGAGCGCACAGACATTGACGTGGTGCTGATCGCCACGCCCGACCACTGGCACGCGATCCTGGCCATCGCGGCGCTGCGGAGCGGGAAGGACGTGTACTGTGAGAAGCCGATGACGCTCACTATTGCCGAGGGCCGCGCGATGGCCGACGCGGTGGCCCGCTACGGCCGGGTGTTCCAGTGCGGCAGCCAGCGCCGGTCGGAGGAGCGCCCGCGCCGGGCCTGCGAGGCTGTGCGCAACGGCCGCATCGGCAAGCTGCTGCGGGTCGAGGTGGGCATCGGCCTGCGCCCGGTCAAGTCCGAGCCCGACGTGGCCGAGCCCGTGCCGCCCGAGCTCGACTACGATCTGTGGCTCGGCCCCGCGCCCTGGGCACCCTACTCGACGAAGCGCTGCCATTATAACTTCCGCTTCGTGCGCGACTACTCGGGCGGCGAGATGACCAATTTCGGCGCCCACTTCTTCGATGTCGCCCAGTGGGGCATCGGCGCCGACGACAGCGGCCCCGTCGAGATCCGGGGCAAGGGGGAGTTCTTCGACGGGCTCTGGAACACGTTCTCGAAGGTGGACGTGACCTACACCTACGCCAACGGCGTCGTCGTGCACGGCTCGCATGCCGCCGGCGGGTGCAAGTTCATCGGCACCGAGGGGTGGGTGGACGCCGAGCGCCTGGTCGGCGAGCCCAAGGAGGCGATCCTGGCGCCCCCCGGCCCTAACGAGGTGCACCTGTTCGCTCCCAAGGGGGGGCACATGAGCAACTTCATCGAGGCCGTGCGCACCCGCGGCCGCACCGCCGCAACCGTGGAGATCGGCCACCGGTCGGCCACCGTGTGCCACCTGGGCAACATCGCCATGACCCTCGAGCGGACCCTCAAGTGGGACCCCCAGGCCGAGCAGTTCATTGGCGACGACGAGGCGAACCGCATGCGCCATCGCCCCTATCGCGAGCCGTACGTGCTCTAGGCGCCGCAGCCACCGGATTGACTCTGAGCAGAGTCTCGCTTAGCATAAAGAGAAAGCCGTCTGCGAAGGGCAGGCGGCAACGCTGCGAGATCTCCTGAAGGAGGACTCGGGAATGGCGAGACAGCTTGAGGTCTACAAGTGCGCCCTGTGCGGCAACATCGTGGAGGTGCTTCACGGCGGCGACGGGGAACTGGTCTGCTGCGGCGAACCGATGAAGCTCTTCAAAGAGAACACCGTGGACGCCGCGAGAGAGAAGCACGTGCCGGTCATCGAGCGGGTCGAAGGCGGCATCAAGGTGAAGGTCGGCAGCGTGCCGCACCCGATGACGCCCGAACACTACATCGAGTGGATCGAACTCCAGGCCGACGGCAAGGTCTACCGCCAGTTCCTCAAGCCCAGTGACAAGCCCGAGGCCGTCTTCCCGGTCATCGCGGCGCAAGTGACGGCCCGCGAGTGGTGCAACCTGCACGGCCTGTGGAAGGCCTGAGCGCCCAAGTGCTGGAATCCGAGTCGCGTTCTCTCACGGGCGCGGGCGCCCCGCGCCCGCGCCCGTGGTTCTTCTGTAGGCCGCTGGCACAAAGGAGCCGGGGATGTTTGTGCAGCAGTTCTACGTCGAGGGCATCGCCCACCTGTCGTATCTCGTGGGAGGCAAGAAGGCGTGCGCGATCATTGATCCCAGGCGCGACGTGGACGAGTATCTCGCCGCGGCCAAGGCGATGGGACTCAAGATCACCCACATTCTGGAGACCCATCTCCATGCCGACTTCGTGAGCGGCCACCTGGACCTGGCCCAACGGACGGGTGCGGCCATCTACGCCCCCAAGTCAGGCGGCTGCAAGTACTCCCATGTGGCCGTAGCCGAGGGCGACAGCTTCAACGTCGAGGACATGCGCGTCCGGGTGCTCGACACCCCGGGCCACACGCCCGACTGCATCTGCTACGTGGTGACCGACCAGTCGCGCGGGGACGAGCCCGTGGCCGTCTTCAGCGGCGACACGCTCTTTGTGGGCGACGTAGGGCGACCCGACCTCTTCCCCGGCCGCGGCAAAGAGCTGGCCGCGAGCCTGTTCGGCAACCTCAAGAAGCTGATGGCGCTGCCCGACACGTGCCTCGTCTACCCGGCCCACGGCGCGGGTTCGCTGTGCGGCAAGGCGATGGGCGCCATGCGCGTGAGCACCATCGGCTACGAGCGCGCCCACAACCCTGCCCTCCAGCACAAGACACTCGACGACTTCAGCAAGGCGCTGCTGAGCGGCATGCCTGAGGCCCCCGACCACTTCGCGCGGTGCTCCGACATCAACCGCCGCGGCCCGGCATTGGTGGCCGAGCTTTCGGCCCCCAAGCCTCTCTCGCCCGCCGAGGTGCAGGCGCTCTCCAGCCAGGGGCATGTCGTGCTCGACGCGCGCGACTACGCCAGCTTCGGCGGCGCCCACGTGCCCGGCGCCATCAACATTGACGGCGCCCACAACTTCTCGACCTTCTGCGGTTGGCTTCTGCCCCCCGACAAGCCGATCATCCTCGTCGCCCGCACAGCCGAGGAGGTGCCAGCCCTGGCCACCATGCTCCGCCGTGTGGGGCTGGACGACGTGATGGGCTACCTCGATGGCGGCATGGGGCCGTGGATCACCAGCGGCCTGCCCGTCGCCCGCATCCCCACCATGACCGTCCACGAGGCGCAAGAGGCGTGCAAGTCGAAGACGCCCATCGTGTTCCTCGACGTGCGGGCGGCCGGCGAGTGGAACGCAAGCCACATCGAGGGCGCCACGCACATGCCGCTGCCCGCCACGCGGACGCAGTTCGGCGAGCTGGACAGGGCGGCGACGATTGCCCTCGTGTGCAAGAGCGGCGCGCGGGCGAGCACGGCCGGCAGCATCCTCCAGCAGAAGGGCTTCCGCAGCCTCGCGGTCGTCGCCGGCGGCATGACGGCCTGGGTCGCCGCGGGCTTCGCCCCCGAGTGCGCCACCTGCGCCCTCACCCACGGGCCACGAATCAACCAATAGTCGCCGCCTCACTCGTGACAGGAGGAGCCGGGATGCGCGTGATGGCATGTCTGTTGATGCTGGCCCTGCTCTGGGGCATGGCAGGGCCTGCGATGGCCAAAGGCGCTCCGGCGCCCCTGGCCGACGGGACGGAAGTGGAGTGGGCTCCACCCACGGCATCGAGCAGCAACCCACTCACGATGGCCCGCTGGTCGCCCTACGTGGTCGGCGTGGGCATCGGGGTGCTGTGCTGCCTGGCATTCCTGCTTTCGGACAAGACGATGGGCTGCTCGACGGCATTCGCCCGGAGTGCGGGGATGCTCGAGCGGCTCTTCAGGGGCAAAGCGGTGGAGGCAAAGCCGTACTACCAGCAGTTCAAGCCTGTGGTGGACTGGGAGTGGATGCTGGTGGTTGGGCTGCTGCTGGGCGCAGCGGCCTCGGCGCTGCTGTCGGGCACGTTCCACCTCCACTGGGTTCCGCCCCTCTGGGCGGAGAGGGTCGGCGTTGACCCCGTGGTGCGATGGGTCGTGGCCTTCTTCGGCGGCATCTGCATGGGCTTCGGGGCGCGCTGGGCGGGCGGCTGCACGAGCGGCCACGGCATCAGCGGCACGCTTCAGCTTGCGGCGAGCGGCTGGCTCGCCGTCGCCGGCTTCTTCATCGGCGGCATCGCCACTGCCGTTGCCTTGTTCCACATCATCCTGGCGTGAGGAGGCGGCACGATGCTCAAGAAGCTCCACGGACACAAGGGTGGCCAACTGCTCATCGGCCTGGCGATGGGCTTCGCGTTCGGCTTCCTGCTCCAGAAGGCCGGCGTGACCACTTACGACGTGATCATCAACCAGCTTCTATTCCGCGACTTCACGGTGCTGAAGGTGATGCTCACTGCGATGATCACGGGCATGGTGGGGTTTCACTTGCTGAAAGGACTGGGGCTGGCGCAGTACAAGGTGAAGCCCGGCGGTTTCGGCTCCACGCTCATCGGAGCGCTCATCTTCGGCGTCGGCTTCGGCACGCTCGGCTACTGCCCCGGCACCGTGGTGGGCGCCGTGGGCCAGGGCGCGCTCGATGCGCTCTTCGGCGGGCTGATCGGTGCGCTCATTGGCGCGGCCCTGTTTGCTGCTCTCTTTCCCAAGCTAAAGCGTGGCATCCTGGGCAAAGGGCACTTCGGCGAACTCACGGTCCCCGAACTGCTCAAAGTGAACCCATGGGCAGTCGTCGTTCCTGTCTCTCTCGCTGTGACCGGCCTGCTCTGGTGGCTCGAGGTCTCGGGCTTCTGATCCGTTCAGGAGGGGACCGGTGATCGAGCGCGTTTTCCCCGCCTGGGACTGGTTGCGGGGGTATCGGCGCTGCGATCTGGCGGGCGATCTGGTGGCCGGCCTCGTCGTAGCGGTGATGCTGGTGCCGCAGGGCTTGGCCTACGCGATGCTGGCCGGCCTGCCGCCCGTGGTCGGCCTGTACGCCTCGACCGTGCCGCTACTCGCCTACGCGCTCTTCGGTTCCTCGCGGCAACTCGCCGTGGGGCCGGTGGCGATGATCTCGCTGGTCGTCGTCGCCAAGTGCTCGGCCATCGTGCCAGAGGTCGGCTCGCCAGGCTACATCCGCGTCGTCCTGCTGCTCTGCCTGATGGTCGGGGCGATCCAGGCGGCGTTGGGCCTGCTGCGGATGGGCTTCCTCGTCAACTTCCTGTCCCACGCCGTCATCAGCGGCTTCACGTCGGCGGCGGCAATCCTCATCGGCTTGAGCCAACTCAAGCATCTGCTGGGGATCGAGGTGCGTTCGCAGCACTCGGCCTTCGGGCTCCTGCGCGAGACCGCGCGCGGCATCGGCGGCACGCACGCCGTCACGCTGGCCATTGGGGTGGGAAGCCTGGCCGCTCTCGTGGCGTTGCGGAAGCTGTGGCCGCGGCTCCCGAGCCCCATCGCCGTGGTCGTGGCGGCGACGCTGCTCGCGTGGTTGCTGAGGCTGGACGCCCAGGGCGTGAGAACCGTCGGCCACGTGCCCAGCGGCTTCCCGGCTCTCTCGCTGCCCGAGTGGAGCGGCAGGGACATCGGCCTCCTGCTTCCTGCAGCGTTCACCATCGTGTTCGTCGGTTTCCTCGAGTCCATCTCCATCGCCCAGGTGATTGCGACACGGGAGAGGCAGAGGGTGGACGCGAGCCGCGAGCTGGTCGCCCTGGGGATGGCGAACCTGGCGGCGGCATTCTTCAGCGGCTATCCGGTCACGGGCGGACTCTCCCGCACGGCGGTGAACTACCAGGCAGGAGCGAGGACGGGGCTGGCCTCCATCGTCACGGCTGCGCTCGTGCTCCTCACGCTGCTCGTCCTCACGCCCCTGTTTCACTTCCTGCCCCACGCCGTGTTGGGCGCCATCGTGCTCGTGGCCGTAGCGGGCCTGGTCGACCTCCGGACGCCCCGCCGCCTCTTCGCCGTGAAGCCGTCGGATGGCTGGATGCTGGTGGCGACGTTCGTGGGCACGCTGGCCCTCGGCGTGGAGTCGGGGGTGTTGCTGGGCGTCGCCCTCTCGCTTGGGCTCTTCATCTGGCGCAGCGCCCATCCCCATACGGCTGAACTGGGCTACCTGGCTGAGCATGGCGTCTTCCGCAACATCAAGCGGTTCCCTGAGGCGAAGACGGTTCCCGAGGCGCTCCTCGTGCGTGTGGACGCATCGCTCTACTTCGCCAACATGAGCTTCCTGGAGGACTGGCTGCGGCGGCATCTGCATGAGCGCCCTGCGGTGAGGTGGGTCATCATGGACATGTCGGGCGTCAACGACATGGACGCCGTGGCCATCGAGACGTTGGAACGGCTCATGAAAGGGTGGCGCGAGCATGGCGTTGAGTTCGCCTTCGCGAGCATGAAGGGCCCTGTTCGCGACCTGGTGGCCAGGGCCGGCTGGCCCGAACGGTGCGGCAAGCGCATCGGCTACGTCTCTATCGAGCAAGCCCTGCGCGAGCTGTGTCCGGGTGGCCTGGAGAGCAGTGCCTCGTAGATCTCTCGGCAACGACGGATGTAATGGCGGAAGTTGGCGTAGGGGACCTCGGGCGGGACGTGGTGGTCGAGGGTGGGGATGTAGCCGCCGGCGCGGAACATGGCGGGGAGCTTGCTCACCAGCTCGCGGTCAATGTCGTTCTGGCTCCCATAGAGCGCCCGCTTGTCTATGCCGCCAAGGATGCGCAGCTTGGGAAAAGCCCTGCGGACATCGCGAACGTCCATCCCCGCGGCGACCTCGAAGGGGAGCATGCCATCCACCCCGGCCCCGTGGAAGAGGGGGATGAGCTTGGTCATGTTCCCATCGCTGTCCTGGAGAATCCACTTCGCGCCCATCTGGCGGTAGAAGTCGATCATCTCGCGGTAATAGGGGAGCATGAAAGTGCGGACGAACTCAGGGCTGATGAGCGGGCCGTTCTTGAAGGCCATGTCTTCCCACAGGAAGATGAAGTCGAACTCCACGTCGCGCAGCGCCCGCTCGTAGAGGGTTTGAAGGTAGGTGACGTGGTAGCGGCAGATTTCGTGGATGAGGTCGGGCTGCTCGATGTAGGCCATGAGCAGCCCTTCGAGGCCCATCAACTCGCGTAGCCAGCCGAAGAAGCCGTTCTCGCGGCGGCCGAGGCAGAGGATGTGTGGGAAGCTGGGGGCGGCCTTGGCCCACTCGCTCCAGTTCGCAGGGTAGCGGCCAGGGGTCTTGGGGTCGAGGCGCTCCTTGATGGCCTCGAAGTCGTCGCGGGTGGCCACGGGGTGCTTGATGAACTGGGGGAGGCGGAGGCCACGCTTGCTCTCGCGGCAGATGATGCCCATCTCGGTGCGGACGACGCGCGTGTCGGCGTCCTCGTCGAGCACCTGGCGCTCGAACGGGGGATAGAAGTAGATTTCGATGGGCGGACGGAAGTAGTGGGTGATGCCGCAGGCATCCCAGGGCTCGGCGTCCTGGGGCAGCCCTTCGCCGCGCCAGCGCTCGAGGGCTTCGGGCCAGTAGCCCCACTCGAACTGGCACAGGGTGTCGGGGCGCTCGAAGTTCAGGAGGGCGTGAAAGGCTTGGCGCTGGGTCATCATCAAGCGAATCTCCCGCAGGCTCGCAACCTGCGGGAGGTTGCCTCTCAGGTGGTCTTCTGGCCCTGGTCTCGCTCGAACTGGGCGATCTCGTCCCGGAGGCGTGCGGCGCGCTCGTAGTCCTCGTCGGCGATGGCCTTCGCTTGCTCTTCGCGGAGACCTTCGATGAGTTCCTTGCGGGAGAGAGGCACGTTGTAGGTCTCGCGAAGCTGGAGCTTGAGCTCGCGGAGAGCCGCGAGTTCCTGGCTGACGGGAATCAGGTCCCCGCGTTCCTGCTGGCGGAACCAGTCCTCGATCTCCGCGACCCCTTGTTCCACCCTCTGCACCGCCTGGGCGTAGTGGCCCGACTGGCAGAGGGCGAGAGCGTCGGCACGAGCCCGGTCCATGAGCACGAATCCCCGCCACTTCTCGTGCTGGGCCACGGCCTCGGGGTCGGTGGCGTGGTCACGGATCAGGTCCATCAGGCCCACGTTGTGGTCGGCATCCTCGCGCGCCCGCGCGTACTCGCCGAGCCGGAAGAAGAGGATGCGGCGCTGGTAGTAGTCCATGATCTCCTCGCTGATCTCCTCGACCTCGGCCTTGCCAAGGCGCAAGGTGCGGTTGCCGCGCCGGCGCTCCTGCGACTTGAGGTGGGCGCGATAGAAGTCGAGCAAGGAGGGGAAACCGTGTGGCGTGGCGCCGTCGGGGCGGCCTTCGAACTCCCACTGGAAGATGCCGCAACGGACCCGCACCTGGATCTTCAGGCGGCCGTCGGCGCCGCGGATGCAGCGGACGTTCTTGCCTTCGTCCGAGGGGTCGTGCGCCCAGTCGTTCAACAGCGGCGTCAGATCGATGGCCATGCCACGCGGCCCTGGGACAGTTCCCGTTACTCTCGTCGTCCTCCGCATGCTAGCGCAAAGCGCGCCAGGAGTCAAAGGGGGGTTGGTCTCTAACAACCTTGACACGCTGCGGGGCCTTCCCTAAGATAGTCCAAGTGTGATCGAGGTGCATGCCGCGGCGGCTGGCGGTCAGATATTGGAGATTGGCGACGATGGGATTAGCGTTGCCTGAGGAGATCCTGGCCTGCATGCTCACTGGGACGGGCATGGGGCACTTTTGCGAATATGCAGGACCGGCGTCGGCGAGCGAGCTCGACGCCGCGCAGGTGCGTCCGCCGCGTGGAGCGACACGCGAGCAACTGGATGCGTGGACCGCGGCGACCGACAAGTCGCTGGCAGCCTTCTTCCGCACCTTCGCGCCCAAGGGCGCGCCGCCTGCGGAGGCCGACCCGCGCGACCTGATCAGCTTCATGTCGCACGAGTTGATTGACATTGCGCCTTTCGCCCGCTACTTCCGCCCGCAGCGCATCCCGATGTACCAGGCCAGCGCGACCGAAACGCTCGCGAAGGTCCAGGCCATCTGCCTGTGCTTCTCGGACTGCAAGATCATTGACCAGGGCGGCGCACATGTGCGGCTGTTCAACCGCGACCTGTCGAAGGAGCCGAACATCCCCGGCCACGAAGCCTGCCTCGAGATCGTGCGAGTGCCGCCAGGCATCCAGACGAAGTACGGCCTCCGGCCCGGCGAGCGCTACGTGATCCAGGCCGACATCTATGTGAACGGCGTGAGCCACGCCTTCGGCTACTTCCACCGGGGAGCGATGCAGCAGTATGTGCTCCTGCCCGAGGAAGTGCTGAACAACGACCGCGGAAACTGCCTGATCCCTGTGGATGCGAAGCGGCTGAGCGGTGGGCCATTCGTGAAGAGCGACCTGGGCCGCGCCGAGGCGGGCCTGGCCGAGCCGTGGGGCTGCGTGGCGGCGAAGATTGCGTACCGCACGGGACTCAAGCGCGGCGGCGCCGCCTGGTTCATCGGCGCGACGATGGCCCATCTGGCCCAGGTGCGAGAGGCCGCCGCCACGGCGGGCAAGGTGTTTCTCACCGGCGGACAAGCCGCCGAAATCGCTCGCCAGGCGAAGGCCGAGGTTGTCGAAGACATGGCCTCGCTGCGGCGCAGCCCGGGAGGGGGCACCGTGGATGACATCATCCTGAAGGAGCCCTCGGTGGCGCTTGTCGAGGCGGCCTCGGACGCGCTGGCCTATGGCGGCGTGATGCTGCTGCCGGACTTTCCCATCGGCACCAACGCGAACCTGGATGTGGGGGCGATCCACTATAAGGCCCTCTCCTACCTTGGCGACACCGAGCCCACGTTGGCCGCAACCTATGCGAAGCCGCGCCGCACCACGCTCAAGCCCGGCGGGCGGGCCATCTTCGTTGGGGCCGGCGGCCCGATGGGGCAGATCTGGCTTCAGACTGCCCTCGACAGCCCACATCCCCCGCGCTGGATGCTCGTGACTGAGATTGACGACCCGCGCCTGGGCCTCCTGGAGCAGCTCTTCCGCCCGCAGGCCGAGGCGAAGGGCATCGAGATCCAGTTCGTGAACCCGCTCAAGACGAAGCTGTCGGACATCGTGGAACCCGTGAGCGTGGACGATATTGTGGGCCTCTGCCCCGCCTGGATGCCGATCAAGGCCACCGAGCCCTTCGTGGCGCGCGACGGCCTCATAAACATCTTCGCGGGTATCAAGGCCGGCACCAAGGGGGCTGTGGACATCGGGCTGATCCGCCAGCGCGGCGCGACGATCATCGGCAACAGCGGCTCGGCCGTCGAGGACCTTCAGGGCGTGGTCGTGGGCGCGCTGCGCGGCGAGCTGCGGCCCAACACGTCGGTCGCCGTCATCGGGCCGCTCGCGCGCGTGTGGGAGGCCATGCGCCAGGTCATGTACCGCGAGACCAGCGGCAAGATCTGCATCTTCCCCGAGCTGGCGCTGCCCGACCTCATCCCGCTCGCCGACCTGGGCAAGCACTTTCCTTCGGTGGCCGCGAAGCTCGATGCGCATGGCTTCTGGACCCGCGAGGCCGAGGAGGAGCTGTTCAGCGTCTGCCCTAGGCTCAATGCCTGAACGACGGAGGTTCGCGCCGTGATTCCCCTGCAAGACGAAGCCAAGGTGAACTTGACCGCTGCCGTGCTGGTGCCGCCCGAGGAGGTGTGGGAGCCGATTCAGGCGGCTCGGCGCGTGCACGACCCGCAGTTCCTGCGGTGGATGCCGCACATCACCATGGCCTTCCCGTTCGTGCCCGAGGCGCGTCTGCCCGAGGCGGCCGAGTTGCTGCGGCCCGCCGTGGGCGGAATGGCTCCGTTCGAAATCACCCTCGACGGGTTTGGCAAGTTCACCCACAACGAGCGGTCGGTGACGCTGTGGGTGCGTCCCGAGCCGTTCGCCCTCCTGGCGGAGCTCCAGAGCCGTCTCCAGCAGGCGATGCCGTGGTGCGACGACGTGGCGCGATTCTTCGGCGGCTTCACGCCCCACCTGTCGCTAGGCCGGTTCCGGTCCGTGGAGGATGCGATGCGGGTGGCAGACCGGCTGAACTGGCAAGCACTGAAGTTCCGGGCGACAGAGGTGGCCTTGATCGCGCGATCCGGCGCACCAGCCGACCCGTTCCGCACCGTGCTCACTGTGCCGTTGGGGTCCGGCGGCTAGCGCTCCCAGGCCGAGCGCAACTCGTGGACTTCGAGCGACGCAAGCCTCGCGGTCCCGCCCCTCGCGAACACCTCCAGCGAGCGTGCCTCATCGGGCGGGATGACGCCCACGGGCATGTAGACGCGGCCGCGGTTGGCGAAGACCTCGATCGACGTGCGGTCCACCAGGATCTCCAGACGAATCCTGTCACCCTCGGGCTTCAGCGGGGCATTGCAGCCCTTGGTGTTGAGCTGCTGGCCCCTCGCGTCGTAAACCACGGGCGTGCCGCGGATGGCGACGCCCACCTGGGCCGCATCGCCCGGCTCGATCTCCGCGATGATGTGGAACAGGTCGCCCTCGATCCCCTTCAGCGGGTTCTCGCCTTCCTTCAGCGCGAGGCCAGCCCACGAGTGCTTCTTTGCGTGAAGGAGTTCGATCTCCTTCACTGGCTCGGCGAACATGCGGACACCTTCGTCGGTCGTCCGCAGTGTTAACTGCACGGGGAAGTTCATCATCTGGTTGAACGGCATGTCCTTGTGACCGATGCGGCCCCAGGCGATCTGAATGCGGCGGCCATCCTCGGGGGGGATGTTGCTGAACGTCTGCGAGGCGTAGAAGCAGTTGCCCCAGTTGAAGCGGTGTTTGCCAGGGTGGTCGGGCGTGAAACTCTTGCCGTCGAACGAACCGACGGCGTAGGCCCCGTCGGCAGCGTAGACGACCCAGCGGGTCCTCGCCTTGTCGCCGTCCACGGGCAACTCGAAGATCTCGGGACACTCAAAGTAGCCCTCGATGCGGCTCTGAAGGGTCCAGTCCTTCAGATTCGGCGAGGAGTGGAAGGCGATCCACTGCTTGCCGGCATGCTCGTCATAGACAGCCATGACCCAGTGCTTGCCTGGCGCATACCAGACAAGTTTGGGGTCGCGTCCTGCGTGCTTGACGACGGGGTTCCTCTCGTAGTCGGTGAAGGTGCGGCCCCGGTCGTTGGAGAAGGCGATGCACTCGCCGCGCCCTGTGCTGGTGTAGGCGGCCACGAGCACATCTTCGGCGCCCGTCTTCCAGCCGCCCGTGTTCTCCCTGTCTACCACGGCGCTGCCGCTGAACACCCAGTCGCCGTAGCGCTGCGGGTAGAGGGCGATGGGCAGCTCGGTCCAGTGCACGAGGTCCCGGCTCACGGCGTGGCCCCAGTGCATGTTGCCCCAGTTCCAGCCGTAGGGGTTGTGCTGGTAGTAGAGGTGATACTCGCCTTTGTGGAAGACGAGGCCGTTGGGGTCGTTGTTCCAGCCGCGGCGCGAAGAGAAGTGGAACTGTGGGCGGTGCCTCTCCCTGTAGAGGCCCGCGGCATCGGGCACCTCATCCGACTGGGTGATGGCGGCGAGGGCCTCGGATTCCTCGGGCAGGCGGGCGGTGTCTATTCTGGCCTTCTGGCCTTTGTAGAGGGCCAGGTCGAGGAACACCCAGAAATCGGGCCGGCCATCGGCCAACTCGATGTCGAATTCGTCCACGATCGTGGGCGGGGCGTCTCCGCCCGGCGGGCCGATCGACACCTTCATCCGCTGCTTTGAGGCGCCGTTCTTCACGGGCAGGTGGAGATAGCGCCTCTCGATGACGAGTTCCCGCATGGCCGGCTTCTCCTCGCGCTTGCGGTCGCTTTGGATGATGTGATCGACGTTGATGTGGCCCCAGCCGCCGGTGCGCTTGTCCACGATCTGGATCATGGCCTCCTTGCCGGAGAGGTCGGCAACGTCCCACGAGTGCCACGCGAGGCGTTCTGAACCGCCGGGCTGCACGTTCGGCCCCGTGGCGGTGCGCACGGCCTTGCCGTCCACAAGCAGGGCGATGTAGGTCTCGTCTTTGTAGCCTCCGCCGCCGAGGAGGAAGTTGATGAACTTGCGCTCGATCTTGAACGGGGGGGAGGTGAGCGTGCCCGTGGTGCCGTCGCCCTTGAAGTAGCTGTTCACCAGCCCCTTGCCCAGGAAGCCATCTACGTGCATCTGGTTAGGGAGGGTGCCGCGGGCAGGGCCGGGTCCGAATGCCTCGCCCTCGACCTTCCAGGCGCCGTAGTCCGTGGCCTCGAAGTCGGCGATGAGGATGTCCTCCGCCCCCAGGGCCGTGGCGGCCACGAGGGCGAGAACCAGAAGCCTCCGCACCATCAGCTATTCCTTCGGGTTGGCGAGATCGAGGTAGTACCGGCGCAGGAGTTCGCGGTACTTGAGGGGGAAGCCTTCGCCCTGCGTCTGGAGGAGCTGGTCGCGGACCGCGGGGGGCAGGTTGCCCCATTCGTTGGCGTCGGTGTGGATCTGGCCCGAAGGGTCGCCCTGACCGGGGCGGCCGATGCCCGGGCGCTCCTGCTTCTTTCGCTCCTCGGCAGAAGCGGGCTTCTTCTGCTGCTCTTCGGCCTTCTTCTTCTCTTCCTCAGATTTCGGTTGGGGTTGCGGCTCCGGGCGCTTCTGGGGCTTTCTCTCGTCGCCCTGGCCGCCCTGGGGCGGCTTGTTGTCCTGCTGTTGGGCCGCCTCGATCAGCTTGTCGAGCTTGTCAATGATGGCCTGCTGGACGTCTTGAGTGGTGTCGTCGGTCTTCGCCTCCTTGAGGCGTCGAGCCGCCGTGTCCATGTCGCCGGCGACGTCATAGAGGGGGTTGTCCTGGGCGGCCTGGTCGCGCTCCTTCCCCTTCTTGCCGGGCAGAATCTCCTCCTTGGCGGCGAGAAGAGAGGCGAGCGTGAGGAGGCAGAGCGCGGAGGCGAAGAGGGCGGCGCGTGTCATCGGCCAGGCTCCTGCGGGGGCGTCATGGATTCCTGCTCCTTGGCCTTTTCGAGGGCGTCACCGAACTCGCGGCTGAGGTTCCCCAACTCGGCCTGCTTCTGACTGAGGCGTTGGGCTTTGTGTTGCAAGAGGCGCTCGCGGGCATTTCCGGCGAGGCGCTCGACCTCGATGGCGCGGGTCTCGGTGTTGATGATGGCCTGCATGGCCTTAAGCTGCTTGAGCTGTTGGCTGGGCGGCACGAGCGGGCGCGGACGACCATCCTGCGGTCCGCCACCGCCTCCGCCGCCTTGCTGCGGTTGCTGGGCGAGGCGCTCGCCCTCGGACTTCATGGCGTCGAGGAGCTGCATGAGGTCGCGCTCGATCTCGCGCTGCGTCTCCTGGGTCAGCCAGTCTACCTTCCTGTCAGCAAGGAGTTGGTGGACCTCGCCCATGAGGCGCGCGGCGTTCTTCATCACGTAGAGGAAGATGGGCACCTGGCCGCGCTCGAGGCGTTGGACAACGAGGGCGGATTCCTCCTGGAGCTTCCTTTGGGCATCGGCCAGCTCCCGGCAGCGGAGGGTCTGCGCATGGTCGAGGGGCCTCTGGCCGCCCTCGGTGCCCGCGTCGAGCTTCTGAGTGGCCTCGCGGATGGCGACCTGGCGCGGGAGAAGGTCGGTGAGGACCTTCTGGAGTTCGAAGAGTTCCTGGGCGCGGCGTTGGAGGTCAAGCTGGTCGTGAGCATTGGCGAGCTGGTCGCGGGCCTTCTGGAGCTGATCGGCGGCCTCCTGCTGCTGGCGCTGAGCGTCCTCCTGCGCGGCAGGGCTGGCATCGGGCTGCCGCGATGCCTCGTCGAGTTGCTTCGCGGCATCCTGCATGGCCTTGGCGGCTTCGCGGGCGTCCTGGCTGGCCTGTTGGATGGCCTTCGCTGTCGTGGGGAGGGTGTTCCTGGCTTCGTCGGAGGCCTTCTGGATGCCGTCCGCGGTGGCGGCGGTGGCCTTGGCCGTCTTGTCCTGCTGCGCGGAGCGTTCGGCGAGGCGCTCGAGCTGGCGCTTGCCTTCGGCGAGTTTCCCCTGGAGACCTGCAAGCTGCTCTTCCGCCGCTTGGAGCTGCCGGAGGGCTTCATCCTGGGCGTGAGCGGCGTCGGCCTTCTTGGCCTGGTCGAGGGACCGTGATGCCTCGTTCATCTGGCTGGCGGCCGCGGCCGTGGCCTCACGAGCCTTGCCCAGCGGGTCCTTGTGCTCGGGCGCATTCTCGGTGAGACGCTGAAGCTGGCGTTCCATCTCCTCGGCTTGCCTGGCGTGCTCGGTCTGGGCGGGGGCTTGGCCCTTCAGATCGGCATCCGACGCGGCCTTCTGCGTGGTGCCCTGGGTGGCTCTCTGTTGCTCAGTGAGACGCTGAAGCTGCCAACGGAGATTCGCTACCTGGGTCTCGGTGAGCTGACGCCTCTCGTCGGCGAGGAGTTTCTCGATGTCCTCCAGCTTTTGGCGGCGGTCCTCCTGAAGACGCCGGAGGTCATTGGCG